>NZ_DASQIX010000002.1:0-33211 GCF_035631355.1 Alloacidobacterium sp. | reverse complement strand
GCTGGAAGACTGGTGGCTGGTGCGCGACGCGCAGGGCCGCGTCGGCTGGACGCTTTCCCGTCGACTGGATGTGGATGTGCCGGACAGCATAGCCCAGTACGCCGAAGGACAGCGTATTGTCGGGGCGTATCAGTTGACGACCGTGAACGATCCGGAATCGAGCGCTCCCAATGGGCAGGTTCCGGAGTATGTGACAGTGATAAGCCCCTATAAAGACGGGCTGCCCTATGATTTTGACCAGGTGCGCATCTTTACCTGGAATGTACGCAAGCACCGTTATGAGACCGCCTATCGGCAGCGCAATTTGCAGGGATACTTGCCGGTAAAGGTCGGCATGCAGACCTTTGACAAGATCGGGACCGTGCCCGTGTTTTCCTTCAAGACAGCTACAGACGACACAATTTCGATTGATCCCGCTACCGGTGCGGCACGGCCTGCGAACCTGACAACGCTGACTTTCCGGTTGGAGGGAGTCATCGTCCGAAAGGTTGAGCCACCGGGCGCGGCACCTCCTCCGCCTCAACCGACGGCGGAGGCGCGAACGCCGAAAAAGGGGAAACATCGTGCCGTCCGGGCGCGAAGGCATAAGCGTCGTTAAGTGCTTATATCCAAACTTGTAACGAAAATTAACCTGAAGACACTATTGAACTTAGGCTTGGAATAATTTTCTTCTTAATACATCTCTTATGTCATATGTGCATCAAAATCGTCTGAGGTGTAGTTTGTCTTGTTCTTTGAGATATATGGGATGAATCGGAGCACGGGCATGGACGCGGTCGAAGAATAATCGCGGCATCGCTTGTCTGATTGGCTGTAATCTCGTATTGTTTTACAAACCTTGCATCGCCTTCGGGCAATTGGCATGAACTTTAGCGTTGCGGTAGTCGAATTTCACGAAGTTAAAAAATGAACAGGAGATCGGCACATGGACAACAAGCCGGCACAGAACATTCAGGACACGTTTCTTAATACGGTCCGCAAAGATAAAACCCCTATCACCATCTATCTGGTCAGTGGAGTGAAACTGACGGGAAAGATACGCTCCTTCGATAAATACTCGGTGCTATTGGAGAACAATAGCCAGGAACAACTGATCTTCAAGCACGCGATCTCGACCGTGGTCAGCTCACGTTCGGTGTTGCATACCGAACACAGGCCGCCCTCGGCGCATCCTCTCGGCTCTGCCGGTGGAAGCGGAGGGACTGCCTCGGGTTCTTCGACTGAATCACAGAGCGCATAACGGTCAGGAGACTTCAGGAACGGCGTTTCGTGGGTGAGCTTCAGCGCACAGGCATGGACAGCGCGGAAGACCGCGCGCTGCTGGTGGCGGTGGAGTTCGCCACGAAGCGATCTCCTCTGCCGCCTTCGGCCATGCTTGCTCGTGATGCCGCACGCATCTCGGCGGACGGTGATGCGGCTGAATCGGCTCCTATCATTTCTGCGCCGCTCGATCATGACGCGTCTCTCAGCGAATTTCGTGAGCTGGTCACGAGTGCGGGCGCGGCGATTGCCGGTGAAGTGACGCAGCGGCGGCCCAAGCCTGATCCGGCAACGCTGATCGGCAGCGGCAAGGTCGAAGAGCTGGCCGGCGTGGCGGCTTCGACACGCACGAATGTTGTCCTTTTCGACCACGATCTCAGCCCGACACAATTACGGAACCTGGAAGAGCGGCTTCCCTGCCGTGTTCTTGACCGGACACAGTTGATTCTCGACATCTTTGCCCGCCATGCGAGGACCCGCGAGGGCCAGCTACAGGTGGAGTTGGCGCAGTTGGAGTACATGCTGCCGCGGCTGGCAGGGCGTGGGAAATCCATGTCGCAGCTGGGTGGCGGCATCGGCACACGAGGTCCTGGGGAAACGCAGTTGGAAACCGATCGGCGCAAAATTCAGCGGCGCATTGTGCAAGTGAAAGAAGACCTCGAAGCTGTCCGGCGGGTCCGGGGGCAGCAGCGGCAGCGCCGCGAGGCTGTTCCTGTGCCGACGGTCGCGCTGGTGGGGTATACCAATGCCGGAAAGAGCACGCTGTTCAACACGCTGACGAAGGCTGGCGTTCTTGAGTCAGCAAGGATGTTCGCAACCCTTGACCCGAAGCTGAAGGCCATTCAGCTACCGTCGCGCAGAAAAGTGCTGCTATCGGACACGGTTGGATTTATCCGCAACCTGCCGCATACACTGGTCACGTCGTTTCGCGCAACGCTTGAAGAAGTACAAAAAGCCGAAGTGCTTCTGCATGTGCGGGACGCTTCGAGCCCGGTGCGGGACGAGCAGAAGGCTGAGGTCGAGAAAGTGCTGGGTGAGCTTGGAGTGCTGCACAAGCCGCAGCTCGAAGTAATGAACAAAGCTGACCTGCTTTCTACCGAAGATCGCGCAGAGTTGGCGACAAACGGCGCGGTTGTAGCTTCTGGCAAACTGGGCTGGGGAATTGAAGACCTGCTGGCGAGCATCGATGAGGCTCTGACTGCTGATCCAGTCATTGAGCAGACATTCAGGATTCCTCAGGCAAAGGGCGAGGTGCTCGCGGCGCTGGGCGCCGGATCAGTGCTGCGCAACTGCGAATACCTTGACAATACAGTCCGCATGACAGTCGCAGGGCCAGCTTCTCTTCTGGGGAGATACAGGGAGTTTCGCGCAGACGCAAGTACGGACCGGGCGAGGGGGAGCGGTGGAGATTCCCAGTCGCCCGGTCCGTTGGACCCTGAACCGGGTCATAGGTGATGGTTTAAGTCTACGCCCGCTCAGGGGCGAGTCAAGCGCTTTTCTGCGGAAAATTATTGGATGAAACCCCTGCTTGTGATACACCTAAGCGTAGGTGTCTTCCCCCGCGTTGACACCTTATTTTTTACTCTGTTACAAATCTTAGGTTCCGCAATACCCTCCAGATAAGACTTCCACGGGCTTAATAGGCAGCCGCAAGAGCGCCGAAGCGAGTCGCAAGGTGTTGGAAATGGTGTAGATGGGGGCGCGGCGCACAAGAACCAGCCCGTCTGAAGATGTGTTCAGCGGGTCCTTTGAGAACCGGCGAAGCATGGAAATTCTGCACCAACTCGGCGATCTGGTCATCGGCTCAATCCCGACGATGATCCTTTTTGTATTACTGGTATTGGCTTACTGGGTCGTACTGTACCGCCCGCTAATGCGGACGTTGGTAGAGCGCCGGGAACGCACGCAGGGAGCAGTGGCAAAGGCAGCCGACGCTATCGCCGCGGCGGACGCCAAGTCGCAGGAGTACGAAGCCCGCCTGCGGGCGGCGCGGGCGGACATTTTCCGCCACCGCGAACAGCTCGTCCAGCAATGGAACAAGGAGCGCGATAACGCGCTCGCCTCTGCCCGTTTGGCGGCGCAGGAGAGGGTGCGCGCAGCACAGGCAGCGCTTAACGCACAGGCTGCGGACGCGCGCCGGCAGATTGAGGGATCGACCGAACAGTTGGCTACTCAGATTCTTCAAGCCATTCTGCCCGCGGACATGGCCCCGGTGGAGAGTGCCCGTTGAAGCGCAGTTTGAAGATCAGGCTTGCAATTCTTTTTGCCGTATTGGCCTTGACGGCAGGGCCTGCGATGCGCGCCCTCAGCCAAGAGCATAGTCCGGAGCAGCCGGCTCATTCCCCGAATGTCCATTCCCAGTACGAAAAGATGGACACGCCCGAAACGAACAGCGAGGAAGAGGGTTATCGTCACTCTGCATCGGTGCAGTTTCTCGCCAGGGTGATGCACGTCAAGACGGAAACAGCGGCGCAGATTTTCGAGGACCTCAACTCGGCGATCATCTGGGGCGCGATTCTCTGGTTCCTCTTCAAGACGCTGCCTGGAGTCTTCCGCAAGCGCTCGGAAACGATCCAGAAAGGGCTGGCCGAGGCGCACTCCGTAACGGAAGAAGCCAGAGAGAGGTTGAGCGCGGTAGAGGCGAGGCTGGCCAGGCTGGATTCCGAAATCGATACCATCCGCAAGCAGGCTGAACATGACAGCGTGGAAGATAAGCAGCGCATCAAAGCCGCGCTTGAGACAGAGCGCAAGCACATTGTTGAATCGGCTGAGCAGGAAATCGAAGCATTTGGCGCTGCGGCACAGCGCGACCTGAAGAAGCTTGCAGCCGACCTGGCCGTGGACCGCGCATTGCAGCGGATACATCTGGGCGCGGACGCCGACCGCGTTCTGGTTGAGAACTTTACCGCCGATCTGGCGGGCATGCAGGGCAAGGGAGGACAGAACTGATGGCCGCGATTGCCGCTCCCTACGCCCGGGCATTTGCAGATGTTGTGTTTGAAGACCACCTGAACGCGCAGGATGTTCAACGTCAATTGGACAGCTTTGTCGCCGCCTGGTGGGAGAGCGACGACCTGCGCGAGGTATTTCTTGATCCTTCATTCCCGGCGGACCAGAAGGTCGCCATTCTGGACAAGCTGAATACGCGGCTGGGAATGGGAACTCAGGTACGGAATTTCATTGCCGTGCTTATTCAGCACGACCGGCTGAATATTTTGGATGAGGTTCTGACCGAATATCGCAGAGAAGTGAACCAGCGGCTCGGCATTTCTGAGATACAAATCACGTCCGCACGGGTTCTGGAAGCGGATGAGAGACGGGGAATCGAGCAGAAAGTGGCGGCCATGACTGGTACGCAGGTGCATGCCACTTATCAGGAAGACCGAGCGCTGCTCGGAGGAGTGGTGGTGCGCGTCGGCAGCACGGTCTATGACGGGTCAGTAAAAGGACGACTGGACCGACTGAAGGAGCAGCTTGCCGGTTAATTAAAAAAGCAGGTCCTTCGACTTCGGCTGCTTCGCAGCCTTCGCTCAGGATGACAAACAAGAGTTGGGAAAGTGAAGCATGGCTCAGATTAAAGCAGACGAAATTACGCAGCTCCTGAAGGAGCAGATCCAGAATTACGACGCGAAGATCCGTGTCGATGAAGTCGGAACGATCATCGCGGTGGGCGACGGCATTGCCCGCATCCATGGCCTCGACAAGGTCATGTATGGCGAGATGATCGAGTTTCCGCATGGCGTGGCTGGACTGGCCATGAACCTTGAAGAGGACCAGGTTGGTGCCGTGCTGATGGGCGACTACACGGAACTGCGCGAGGGCGACCAGGTCAGGCGGACGGGAACGATTCTGAGCGTGCCTGTGGGCGAGGCCATGATTGGCCGCGTAGTCGATGCTCTGGGGCAGCCGATCGATGATAAGGGGCCGATTAATGCAACGGAAGCGCTTCCTGTAGAACGCATTGCCCCCGGGGTAGTAGCCCGCCAATCGGTGCGCGAGCCGATGATGACCGGAATCAAGGCCATCGACAGCATGATTCCGATTGGCCGCGGACAGCGCGAGCTGATTATCGGCGACCGCCAGACAGGCAAGACGGCGATTGCGCTCGACACCATCATCAGCAACGCCAAAAACGATCTCATCTGCATCTACTGCGCTATCGGGCAGAAGCGCTCATCGGTGGCCCAGGTGGTGCAGACGCTGACCGAAAACGGCGCGATGGATTACACCATCATCGTGGCGGCGACTGCCTCCGAACCCGCCCCAATGCTCTATCTCTCTCCGTATGCGGCGACCGCCATGGGCGAGTACTTCCGCGATAAAGGCAAGCACGCGCTGGTGATTTACGACGATCTTTCGAAACACGCCGTAGCCTATCGCGAAATCTCGCTGCTGCTGCGCCGTCCGCCGGGCCGCGAAGCGTATCCGGGCGATGTGTTCTATCTCCACTCGCGTCTTCTGGAGCGCTCGTCGAAGCTGAACAAGGAAAACGGTGGCGGCTCGCTGACCGCTCTGCCGATTATCGAAACCCAGGCAGGCGACGTCTCCGCCTATATTCCGACAAACGTAATTTCGATTACAGACGGCCAGATTTTCCTTGAAACCGACTTGTTCAATTCAGGCGTGCGTCCTGCGGTGAACGTCGGCCTCTCGGTTTCGCGCGTCGGCTTCTCCGCAGCCATGAAGGCCATTAAGCAGGTTGGAGCAACATTGAAGCTCGACCTCGCGCAGTATCGCGAACTGGCCGCCTTCTCCCAGTTCGGCAGTGATCTCGACAAAGTGACGCAGGCGCAGTTGAACCGCGGCCAGCGTCTTACGGAGCTGCTGAAACAGCCGCAGTTCCAGCCGCTGACCGCCGAGCACCAGGTGGCAATGCTGTTTGCCGGAACCCAGGGCCTGCTCGACGACGTGAAGGTAGACGCCATTCGCGCATTTGAGGACGGCTTCCACAAATATTTGGATTCAGCGCAGACGGCGCTGCTGAAGGACATAGGCGAGAAGAAGGCGCTGGACGACGACCTGCGCGCCCGACTGAAGGACGCAGTGAATGAATACAAGCAGAACTTCTTCGCGGAGCATGAATCGGCGCAGGTGGTTGCGAAATAGGTTGACTGAATGGCAAACGTTCTCGACTTAAGAAGGCGCATACGCAGCATCAAAAACACGCGCCAGATCACTAAGGCCATGAAGATGGTGGCCGCCGCCAGGCTGCGACGCGCGCAGGAGCGCGCTTTCGCGTCGCGTCCCTATGTAACGATGATGGTAAGCGTGCTGCAGTCGCTCAAGCGGCGTACTGAAATTTATGACCCGGAAACAGGCGAAGTGCGGCATCCTCTGCTGCTGACTCGTCCGGAAAAGAACGTGCTCCTGGTTGTCATCTCCGGCGAAGGCGGATTCGCCGGGGCCTTCAACGCCAACATCGTCAAGGCTGCCACCAACTTCATCGCCAGCCATAAAGATCAGCAGATCGACATTGAAGCGATTGGCCGCAAGGGACGCGACATCCTGCGACGGCGCTATCCTGCGGCTCAGTATATTGAAGCGCAGAAGCAGGACGAGCATGATACCGGCCGCCCACGGCGAGGTGAGCGGGCGAATACCATCGAACTGCTGGACAGCCATTATCGCAATATCCTGCACAAGATCACCTTCGACGAGATTCGCGAACTGGGCCGGGAAATCATTGCGCTCTATACGAATGAACAGATCGATGCTGTCTACCTGGTCTACAACGAATTCAAGTCCGTGATCCAGCAGCGCCTGGTTGTGGAGCGGATACTTCCCATCATCGAAATTGGCAAACAAGAGATTGCTGCCGCCGAAGAGATGACGCTGGAACAGCGTGAGCGCGCGGCGGAAGCGGCGTTGTCGGCGGGCGTGAGTCTTGATTCTGCCGAAGCGGAAGCCGCCGCAAAGCAGGCTGAGGAAGAAGCCCGTCGATTTGGCACGGCCGAGGTCGATTACATCTATGAGCAGCCTCCACATGAGCTGTTCAAGGCGATCCTGCCGCGATATGTGGGAACGCTGCTCTATCACGCGATGGTGGAGTCGGTAGCAGCCGAGTTTGCAGCGCGCATGACCGCGATGGATTCGGCGACCAACAACGCATCCGACCTGATTGACCACTACACGCTGTTGATGAACCGCGTTCGTCAGGCCGCGATCACCAAGGAACTGATCGAGATTGTCAGCGGCGCAGCCGCACTGTAGAGAGAAAGAAATTTTATGGCAGAGAACATAGGCAAAGTCATTAAGATCGCCGGGCCCGCGGTGGACGTGCAGTTTGAAGAGGCGAAGATGCCGCCCATTTACCAGGCGCTGCGCGTCACCGGCGACGGTTTCACCGTGCCCGTTCCCATCAACGTGATTCTGGAAGTGCAACAGCACCTGGGCGAAGGCCGCGTGCGCTGCGTCGCCATGCAGGCCACCGAAGGCATGGTCCGCGGCATGAACGCGCTCGACCTCGGCGGACCCATCACTGTTCCTGTGGGGCACGAAACGCTTGGCCGCGTGCTCAACGTGATCGGCGAGCCGGTGGACGAGCTTGGTCCGGTCAATGCCAAGACCTTCCTGCCTATTCACCGCCCCGCTCCCGCGTTCGACGAGCAATCGACGCGTGAAGAAATGTTCGAGACCGGCGTGAAGGTCATCGACCTCATTCAGCCCTTCTTGAAGGGCGGCAAAATCGGTCTCTTCGGCGGCGCTGGCGTCGGCAAGACGGTCATCATTCAGGAGCTCATCAACAACGTCGCGCTCAAGCATGGCGGCTTTTCAGTATTCGGCGGCGTTGGCGAGCGCACTCGCGAAGGCAACGACCTGTGGGTGGAATTCCAGGAAGCCGGCGTTATCGATTTGAAAGATTTCTCAAAGTCAAAGGCCGCCCTAATCTACGGCCAGATGACTGAACCGCCCGGCGCGCGTCTGCGGGTGGCGCTGACGGCTCTCACCGTCGCTGAATATTTCCGCGACAACGAAGGCGCGGACACGCTGCTCTTTATTGACAACATCTTCCGCTTCACGCAGGCTGGTTCTGAGGTCTCGACGCTGCTGGGCCGCATGCCTTCCGCCGTCGGCTATCAACCTAACCTTTCAACGGAAATGGGCGAATTGCAAGAGCGAATTACTTCGACCAAGAAAGGCTCCGTAACGTCAGTACAGGCCGTGTACGTTCCGGCTGACGACCTCACTGACCCGGCTCCGGCGACGACATTTGCCCACCTCGATGCGACGACGGTACTTTCGCGTCCACTCTCTGAGCTGGGCATCTATCCTGCCGTCGATCCGCTCGCTTCGACATCGCGCATTCTTTCTCCGCGCATTGTCGGCCAGGAGCACTACGACGTGGCGCAGGGTGTGAAGCGCATTCTGCAGCGCTACAAAGACCTGCAGGACATCATCGCGATTCTTGGCATTGACGAGCTTTCAGAAGATGACAAGCTCACGGTCGCCCGCGCGCGCAAGATCCAGCGCTTCCTCTCGCAACCATTCCACGTAGCCGAGCAGTTCACCGGCATTCCGGGACGCTACGTCAAGATTGAGGATAGTGTGCGCAGTTTCAAGGAAGTGCTCGACGGCAAGCATGACAGTGTTCCTGAGCAGGCTTTCTACCTTAAGGGATCGATTGAAGACGTGCTTGAAGCGGCTGAGAAGATGAAGGTGACGGCGTAGGCCATGCCAGATCAACTGCAAGTCCGTCTGGTCACTCCCGAACGCATCCTGGTCGATTCGACGGCAGACGCGGTCGAATTGCCGTCGCGTTCCGGCTATCTAGAGGTGCTCTTTGGGCACACGCCGCTGCTTGCCGAGTTGGGCGCGGGCGAAGTGCGCCTGCACGGCGGCCACGCGGGCGAGCAGCGCTACAACGTGAACTGGGGCTTTGTCGAAGTGCTTCCCGAGCGTGTGATGATTCTGGCCGAGAGCGCGCTGAAACCGGAAGAAATTGATACAACGCGCGCACAGGAACAGCTCGAGCGCGGCCACCAGATGTGGAACGAAGCCGGTGAAGACGCCGCGAAATACGAAGAGGCGAACCGCGTGATCGAGGAAGCGGAATCGAAAATCGCGAGTGCCGCTTCACATGGCTGAAGCACTGCAAATCCCAGGTCTCAAAATCGAGACCTGGGGCATCCTTTCGGCACTCCTCTGCTTAATGCCGGGACAGACTCCGCGCGTGTATCGTGAAGAGTCACGGCTATTCTCATAAAAATGTTCACGGAATCCGCAGCGCTGACAGATGTGGGGCGTGTCCGCTCCGCCAATGAAGATTCTCACGGACTCTGCGCTGAAGCTGGATTCTTCGTGGTGTGTGACGGCATGGGTGGCGCTGCGGCGGGCGAAATCGCCAGCCAGACAGCCGTGAGTGCCATGCTCGAAGCCATGTGCGGACCGCAGGCCATTGATGATCCACGACAGGCGCTTGAGAACGCCATCAGCGAAGCGAACCTGCGTGTCTTTTCGCGCGCAGAGCAGGAATCGTCGTTACACGGCATGGGGACAACATTGGTCTCGCTGCTGGTGCTGAAAGATCGCATATGGATTGCGCATGTGGGTGACAGCCGCTGCTATCGTCTTCGCGCCGGCCTGCTCGAGCGCATGACGCAGGACCACTCTCTTGTTGATGAACAGGTGCGGCTCGGCCAGATGACTCCCGCTGAAGCAGAGCTTTCGCCGCTGCGCAATGTCATCACGCGGGCAATCGGGACACGCGCCACAGTTATGCCGGACATTCAGGAAGTGACCACCGAGAATGGCGATCTCTTTCTGCTGTGCTCCGACGGCTTGAGCAAGGAAGTCCCCGACGAAACCATCGCGAATATTCTGCGCAGAGACACTTCCGATCTGCAGACGCTCTGCCGTGCATTGATCCAAGAGGCAAATGATGCGGGCGGCAGCGACAATGTTACCGCGATTGTGGCGAGGATTAGATAGCGAGTCAGCGCGCCTTTGGCGCAAGCAAGTCAGCGTTTGAACACATGTCGTGATTAAAAAAACAGTAGTCCACGCCAAAGAATGTCTCCGCTAATCAGCCGCTTTTCGCTTTGCGCCCTAAGGCGCGCTGACTGGCTGACCCGCTGACTTGCTTTCTCCTGATACACTCATCTGTTTTGCGGGAGTGAACTGAATGGCTGAAATCAAGACAGTCGGCGTGCTTGGCGCCGGCACGATGGGTAACGGTATTGCGCACGTCTTCGCGCGCAGCGGATACGATGTGCGCCTGTGCGAGGTAGATCAGCGGTTCCTTGATCGTGGACTCGAAACGATCCGAAAGAACCTGGACCGTGAAGCGGCCAAGGGCAAGATAACTGCGGATGATGTCACAGGAGCACTCGCGCGCATTCATGGAACATTGGAACGCGCATCGCTGGCATCCTGCGATTTTGTTATCGAAGCGGCAACGGAAAAATTCGAGATTAAGAGCCAGCTTTTCGCAGAGTTGGATTCGATCCTGCCGAACGACGTCATTCTCGCCTCAAACACATCTTCGATTTCGATCACGAAGCTTGCCGCGCAGACGAAGCGTCCCGAACAGGTCATCGGCATGCACTTCTTCAATCCTGTGCCGGTCATGAAGCTGGTCGAAGTGATTCGCGGGCTTCAAACTACACAGGCCACTTACGACACAGTCAAGTCTCTGGCGGAGAAACTGGGCAAGACACCGGTTGAAGTAAACGATGCTCCCGGCTTTGTTTCCAACCGTGTGCTGATGCCGCTGCTGAATGAAGCCATGTACGCGGTCATGGAGGGGGTGGCAACTCCGGAATCCGTGGACGAAGTCTTCAAGCTGGGCATGGCGCATCCTATGGGCCCGCTCACGCTGGCCGATTTCATCGGCCTCGACGTTTGCCTCGACATCATGCGAGTCCTGCACGATGGCCTCGGCGATCCGAAATACCGGCCATGCCCGCTGCTGATTCGCATGGTGGACGCTGGCTGGCTGGGCCGCAAGAGCGGACGCGGATTTTATATGTACGAATGAAACACTAGCTTCCGTAACCGCGGTGTTCGAGGGAGCGCAGCTTTTCGCTGGTAGGCCATGAAATGGTGAGCAGAAATGCGGAATCTTCCATCGCTTCGACATCGTGCTTGATGGAAGGACCAAGCGTAAACAGGCCTGCCACCCGCAGCTCGTATGCCTGGTTTTGAACATTGACGCGAATAGCGCCTTTCAATACCTGGACGGAGATTGCGCCATCAGTATGATGTTCCTTCATGCGCGCGCCACGTTCCATGCTGATGAGGACGGCGCGGAAGTCGGCTCGCTTGTCCAGAGTCTTCGCATAAACACCCGACTGCCACGGCTTCTTCTTCTCTGCATCGGCGATCTCGTTTAACAGGTCAAACTGCGCGGAATCACCTTGTGTAGCCACTTCCTTGACCGAATCCACTGCCATGAAAATGCCTCCTGGTATTAGAAGATGCCTTTTCGATCCGACTGCACCAGAGTAGCGCGTTTCCGGCGGCGCAATCAAAGCGGGCTGTTTTCCGCAGGTACGATGAGTAAATGGATTCATTGAGCGCGCGCGCTGTTGCCGCGGCCATTGATGTTGCGCGAGAACTAGGACTGAAATGCAACGATGAACCAGAACTACTCGCTGACGGCAGCAATGTGATGATGCATCTGAAGCCCGCCCCTGTGGTTGCACGGGTTGCGACGACTACAGGACTCGTCCGCAAGCCTGCAGAGCATTGGTTGGCGCTGGATCTAAGCATGGCCGGATATCTGAGAAAGAAGAATTTTCCTGTCGTGCCGCCTAGCATGGAACTTCCGCCGGGGCCGCATCTGCATGACGGCCTCACCCTCACTTTCTGGGAATATGTCGAACATGACCGGAACTATGTAGCAAACCCGCCGGAAACAGGCGCATTTCTGTGCGAATTACATGCAGAATTGCGACATTATCCAGGTTATTTGCGCTATTTGAGCCCGTTTACTGAGATTCCGCTATGGCTGGGTGAGGTGGAGCATTGGAATGTGCTCAACGATGACGATCTGGCCATGCTGCGGCGGGCATACGGAATGATTTCCCTCCAGATCGGCGCGCTTGAACTGCAGAGTCAGCCGCTGCATGGCGATTCTCACAAGAGAAACATCCTGAAAACAAGGCGGGGTCTGATTTGGACGGACTTTGAAGATGCGTGTCGTGGGCCGCTTGCATGGGACGTGGCATGTTTTGTCCGCACTTCAGGCGAGAACCGGGAAACGGCGCTTAAAAGCTACAGCAGCAATTTCAATCTCGAGCAGTTAGAGCCATTTTTTGCCGCGCGCGACCTGCAAGGCGCGGTGTGGGGCGCAATTCTTTCAACACGGTTCGCAGATCGCAGAGAACGGGCCGCAGAATGGATGGCGGTATGCAGGGAACGGTATGGATAAGCTAGGCTGGGCTTGGCCTCGATGAACTTGCAGCCTCAATCCCGTCCACGTCTTGTAAGTATCGACGCGCTTCGCGGCGCGATCATGATCATTATGGCGCTGGACCATGTGCGGGATTTTTTTCACAGAAGCGCCTTGTTATTCCCGCCGACCGATCTCGCCAGAACAAATACCGTGCTTTTCTTCACACGCTGGATCACCCATTTCTGCCTGCCGGTATTCATGTTTACGGCGGGCATGGGGGCATTTCTCTGGTGGCATCGAGGGAACCGAACCAAGAAGCAGTTGTCGCGCTTCCTCTGGACACGCGGCGTCTGGTTCATCTTTCTTGAACTGACGGTGATGCAGTTCGCTTATAACTTCAATGTTTCTCCCCGCGACACAGTTCTGCTTGTCATGCTGTGGATTTTTGGCGTCTGCATGATCATGATGGCCGCGCTGATTCATGCGCCGCTGCGCTGGCTGACCGTGTTCAGCGTAACTGTCATTGCACTGCATAATTGTGTCGATCCGGTCAACGCATCGCGGTTCGGCTCCGCGGCATGGGTGTGGAACATCGTGCACCAGCCTGGCGTGTTTTTGTTCGCAGGCAGGCAAGTGCTGCAAATCTACACGCTCTTGCCCTGGATCGCCGTGATGACAGGCGGCTTCTGCTTCGGCAGCCTGTTCACACTCGAAGCGGCGGCGCGGCAGAAAATTATGCTGCGCATCGGCCTCTTTGCGACCGTCGCTTTCTTTGTAGTCCGCTCCATCAATCGCTATGGAGACCCCGCACCATGGTCGGTCCAGAAGTCAGCCATCTTCACGGTGCTTTCATTTCTGAACTGCACAAAGTACCCGGCATCGCTTGATTTTCTGCTGATGACTCTGGGCCCAGCCATCCTGGTTCTTATCTATCTCGACCGTCATCCACTAAAGGCCACCAACCCAGTGGTTATCTATGGGCGTGTGCCGTTCTTCTACTTTGTGCTGCATTTTTATCTCATTCATTGCCTGATGGCGCTCATGGCCTGGATTCGCTATGGTCATGCTGCTTTTTCATTCATCTTCAATCCAATCCCGTCCATGGGTGGACCGCGGCAACTGTTCCCTGCAAATTTTGGATACAGCTTGTGGGTCGTTTATGTCATGTGGGCCTTAGTGGTTGTGCTGCTGTATCCGGTGTGCCGATGGTTTGCCGGAGTAAAGTCGAGACGCAAGGACTGGTGGCTGAGTTATCTGTAAAGCAATGGCATGACGGCACGCTTTTCATTGCCCGCCATGCCATGACGCTTGTTCGTTTTAATTGCGAACATCGCAAGCGTTATTTCCAATGAACGCAGGCATGGCCAGGTCTGATTTATTGCGCAATTACCATCTGAGCGGTGCTGCTGGTGTTGATCGTCGTGCTTTTCCAGTAAGGGATGGAGAAGGGCAGCGTATATGTCACAACTACGTTGACAGCATTGCCAGGGGTTTTGGAAGAACTGGCCGAGCAGGATGCCCATGTCATTGACCCGGATGAGTTGACGCTGGCAGCGCACCAAGTAGTGGTCACGGTGAGGTTGCCGGAGCTGAAGCCGGGATAGCCGAGGTTCTGGACGTAGGTTTGGATCTGCGCAGCGGTGACGTTGCAGTTGGTCAGGCTCGGGGTGTTAGTGCAGGAAGTCGAGCCGCGAACGCTGGCATAGCGGGCAGCTTCGCGCGCCGCATCGGAAACAAAGTTGTATGTGTAGAACGCGTAGCCAATCTGGATGAGGCCGAACAGCAAAGCGAACAGGATGGCTGAGACCATCGCGGTTTCGACCAGAGTTGCTCCATCCGATTTACGGATGGTGCTGACGCGTAACCGCGCAGTCCATCGCCCGCTTATCGCCGCAATGAAGGTGCTCACTGAAGGCACTTTTGTACCGCCTGTCCTCGTAACGTGAATGAGGTGGGGAGGCCTGGCAGATGAATCATCGGATTGAACGACACCTGTGTATTGACGGTGAGGATTTCCTCTATATGAGAGTTTGGGCAATCGGTGTTGCCGCATGTGGAGGATGATCCATCGGAGCAAATGCACGAGTAGGAAGAGGTGGTGGAGAGGCCGTTAAGATTGGCAGCGTCATTTGCGGCTGCGGTTGCAATTCCATTCGTATCCGAAGCGGTGTTGCCGTTCTGAGCTCCATAGGCAGCTCCTGCCCGGGCGGCGTTCGAGACTTCGATGGCAGCAAAGGCCAGTCGGCCCAGCTCAGCTACTCCCACCAGGAGCAGAATCAGAAGCGGCACGGTAAGGGCGGTTTCGACCAGAGCCTGGCCGGAGCTTCTGAACCAACTGTGTTCAAGCTTTGTGTCGGTCATATTCCCTTTCGCCCCTTACTCTACAAGAGTGACCACCAATAGCGGGGACGTGGTGGGATGTACCTTGCTGTAATTGGGAATGTCGATGAGTGACGCATTATCGTACAGCGAGGCGGCGATGATGCCGGTGGCGACTATATTTCCGCCGTTGTCCTGCAGGTACACCTGTGTGCAAGGAGCATAGATGATGCCGTCCAGCGAACTGCTGCTGCCGAACACCAGCTGCAACTGGGGGGGATTACTTGCGTTGCACGCATAGGAGGAGTTGGTAGAAGGCACCATGAGGGAGATGCCGTTGTAGGCGCTGCTCTTCGAAGTAGACGCGGTGTAGATCAGCGTCGCGTTGCTCGGCTGGTTGTAGGTGCCGCTGGCTACGTCGATGGTTCCACCATTCACTGTTACAGTCCCGCTAATGGTGACGCCATTACCGAAAACGTAGGTTCCGGCCCCCAGGGTTACCCCGTTCAGCGTAACCGCCTTGGTGTAGCAGATCGTTTTGCCATCGCCGGGGGCGCTGGCCGTCATATCACCTGAAAGGCTCGCGGCCGTTGTGTTCGTAGAGTCACAGCCTGAGCCAGTCGACGGGTTAGGGTTGGGGAGGTTGCGAAGGGGATTGCTCCTCGCGCCGGCATTCTTGGTTAAGGGCGTTGGAGATGGACTGTGCTGAGGGCTGGGATTGCCGACTGCTTCAAGGTAAAGTGCGTTGACTATACCGCCATTGCCGGTGATGCTTACGTCGCCGTTGTCAGGTGAGTTCACATAGATGCCGCAATCGGTGGCCTCGATATCGTAGCCGCCTTTAAGCTGCAACCCGGTGCCTGAAGGATTCATCAGCCAGATGCAGGGCCCACCTGCAGTGGACCCAGCGACGGCCCGGGTAGCTATCGTGACTGAACTGCGATTGAATATTCTCATGAAGAACGTCGGGTTGGGTGCGCTGACGATTGCCTCTACGAAACCTGCGGTTCCTGCATTTGGGCCATAGGCCGGAGGAGTGTTGACGGTGACTGTTGCCCCGCCACTGCCGTCGGTAACGCCGTTCTGAGTTGCGGCGGCCTTTCCTGCTGCTACTGCTGAGGTAGTGGATCCGTTGTAGAGGTAATCGACCGCGCCGGCGGCAGCCGCGGCGTCGGCGGCAATCTGCAGGTTCCGCTTGGCGTGGAAAAGGACGCCGATATCGACCCCGAGGCCGGCAAAGCCTAGAAGGATGGTCATGCAGAGCGCAGTGAGTATGAGCGTCTGCCCGCTTTCATCGCGTCGAACTTGCACGGGGTTCGTCCTCCCCCTTCACGCAGTCTTTATGGTGATCTGCTCGCGCTCACCGAAGCCGGCTGGACAAAAGGACGGGCCGGCGACAGGTGCTTGCAGCATGTGCTCCACCATATGTTGGGGAAAATAGTGCAACTTTTATGCCAGTCTGCCTGCATAAGTGAAGCCGGGTTCCAAAAAATGCAAAGAGCAGTAAATTATTGCGGAATTGTAATTTTGAAATCGATATATCAAGATGAAATTGAGCGATTCCGGTGGTTACTTATGGTCCTACTTCTGAAGTGCGCCACAAAAAATGCGAATGCAGCTCAAATGCCATCGAGATGTAGCCAAAGCTGGTTCTTTGCTGCGATTTAAGCCCCTTCTTCCACATATGCCAGGAGTATTCTGGAGGGCATGGTGCGGATGACGGTGCTGGCCAGCGGTTCAAAGGGCAACAGCACTGTAGTCTCCAGTACACACACGCGTATTCTGGTGGACGCGGGCATGTCCTGCCGCGAGATTTTCAAGCGGATGCGCTCGATGGACGAAGACCCGGAGACGCTGGACGCGATTCTCATCACGCATGAACATCAGGACCACGTACAAGGTTTGCAGGTCACAGCCCGCAGGCTGGGGATTCCGGTCTACTTTACTGAGGCAACCCACCGTGCCTGGATGCGCTGGATGACTCCGCGCAAGCGATTGACATATGCCGAGTGGCTCGCGCAACGGCAGCAGGAATCTGCGCAAAAAAAGGCGGAGGCTGAAGCAAGTGCGAATCCACTGGATGGCGATGTGGAGAATCCGTTTTACCGTGAGGCCGAGCTGGCTGAGTGCGCTGCAGAGGAAGAAGAGCTGAAATCGGAAGAAAAAACCGAGTCCGATCCTTGCGCTTTGCCGGGAGTGGAATACTTCCGCGCCGGAACGCATTTCTCCATCGGAGATATTTCCATCAGCGCCTTTACAATTCCGCATGATGCCGTCGATCCGGTGGGCTTCGTCTTTCAGGCGGAGGGCCTTCGCATTGGCATTGCAACCGACCTCGGCTATATGCCTCCTAATGTGAGTCTCCAGCTTCGCGGCTGCGACGTGCTGATGCTTGAATCAAACCACGATCTTGAGATGCTGCGCGACGGGCCCTACCCTTGGTCAGTGAAGCAGCGAGTCATGTCGCGGGTGGGGCACCTGTCAAATGATGCTACCGCCAGGTTTCTCGAAACGAACTATGACGGGCAGGCTTCCTATGTCGTTCTGGCGCATCTATCAGAATGTAACAATCTGCCGGAGCTTGCGCGCGTTGCGGCAGAGCGCGCCTTGCGTGACCGTATGAACTTGCTGGGAAACAGGTTAGTGCTGGCGGAACAACGAACGGCAACAGAACCTATTGTGCTATAACTGCGCTGGTTTATACTTTAGTTAGATTCCCTGGCCGCTCCCGGTTGCAGTTTCCACGGCCCAAAATGGGCCTGAATGAAGCTATTGCCTGTTGATAGAAACGTTAGGGCGGAGAACGGATTCACATGAATTCTTGCACCGATCAGGTTGTCGGAGACATACTCTCCAGTTGGAGATATGACATTTCCGGAATCTCGCCGGAAATGCGCACAGATTACGAGCAACATTTTGTGGAATGCCAGCACTGCCGGTCGCGGCAGCGCCTGCATCGCACCATCGACGTTACGCTGATTGGAGTGGCCACCGCGTCAATGATTGCATTCGTGCTGGCGCTGGCTGTAATCCATCACCTGGAGCCACTGCGCAACTGGGCGATCATGAACCTGCGGTTGCACCGGATCGATGTGGTGTTGACATTACAGGCAGCAGCAGTTGTTGGATTGCTGGTGTCGGCGCTGGCATGGGTACTGGTGGCGATTGCGACGCCTGCCCCCGTGTATATCACTGGCGTAGCGCTGGCACAGGCACGCGAACTGCAGAATAGGCTGCCACGAAAAGCTGCTTGATTTTGGAGATTTGGGATGAGCCCTCGCTTCGGCGAGGGCTTTTTGTTTTAGTCGTCCAGCAAACGGTCGTGGGTCGGCAGCATACTTTGGTGAAGGACTCTGCTGATGAATATGCCGCGCCGCATGGGCCGGTAAAAGATGACGTGTCTTCCCCGCTCGATGCGACGGAAGCCTGGATGGATCAGGAAGCAGGTTCGGCCCAGTTTCGGCATCTTGGCAATCTGTTCGAAGCAATCAACAAGATCGGTAAGATACGCCGTAGCCCGCACCTCGCCCCATTTGTCGGTGGAATAGTCAAGAATTTCGGCCAAATCCGCTTCAGCTTGTTTTGAATACTGGACAGCCCTCAAGCAGTCTTCCGTTTGTTCGTCGCCGCGCGATTGCGGACACGCTGACGGAGCCTGGCAATAACATCGCCTTCGGCAACGCCGCTGTTGATTCCAGCCTTTACTGCGGCGCGAAGCGCTTCTACTTTGGCTTTATCTTCCAGTTCCGACTGCTGAAGCTGACGCAAGCCGGCGCGGAGCACTTCGCTGGCATTGGCATACTGGCCGCTCTCAACCCTATCGTTAACATAAGCGTCCAGCTCGGCTGAAAGATGGAAGTTACGGGTAGGCATTAGCAAGTGCTCCTAGAATCCGATGTTAGCATCGGCATGGCAAAAATTGCCATAAGTGAGGGTACTAAATCGCGCGAAGCAGGCGGGCAGGAAGGAAGATGAGAGCGGCCACAAGTTCAAGCGCGCCATGCACGGCGATCCCGATGACACGGAAAGGCAGGAGCAGCAACCACACGAAGGGATACGCAACCAGTGCGAGCAGCGCCAGCGGCCAGCAGAAGACGAAGAGGATACACCAGAGGAGAAACTTAATCACAGACAGCCATCTCCTTCCACCTGTCAGGGAATACGCCGATTTCGACAAAGAAGTTCCCGTTGCCTAAGTGGTTTCTGATTCTTTCTCCATCGGGATCATGTCCACGGCGCCGACCAGGTTTGAGACACGCTCGACGTGATGGTGAGCGCACCACGACTCAAGACCATGGGCGATGCGCTCAACCGCGCGCGGATCGGCATAGCTGGCCGTGCCTACCTGAACTGCGGTCGCTCCGGCCAGAAGAAATTCAACAGCATCTTCAGGAGTAGCGATGCCGCCCATGCCGATGACCGGGATGTGCACCGCCTTCGCCGCTTCCCAGACCATGCGGACGGCAATGGGCTTAATAGCCGGGCCCGAGAGCCCTCCGGTAATGTTGACGATGCGTGGGCGGCGCGTTTCCACATCGATGGAAAGCGACAAGAAGGTATTGATGAGCGAGATGGCGTCGGCGCCCGCGTCTTCAGCGCAACGAGCCATGGCAGAGATGGATGTGACATTCGGGGAGAGCTTGACGATCAGCGGTCGCCTGGCAACTTCTTTCGCACGAACGACAAGCTCGCCCAGAAGCCGCCAGTCCGTGCCGAAGACCTGGCCGCCACGTTTTGTGTTTGGGCACGACGCGTTCAACTCGTAGGCGGCAATACCTCGTGCTTCATTCAATGTTTCGATCACCGCGATATAGTCATCGACTTCATAGCCGAAGACGTTGGCGAAAATGCCACATGAAGGATAGCGCGCCAACGCAGGCAGCTTGGTGTCGATAAATGCTTTGGCGCCGATGTTCTGCAACCCGATGGCGTTGATCATTCCAGCAGCGGTTTCAATAATGCGCGGAGCCTGATTACCTGCCATCGGTTCGCGCGACAGTCCCTTGGTGACGAAGCCGCCAATACGGTCGAGCGAGACGATGTCTTCGAACTCCACACCGTAAGCAAACGTTCCGCTGGCTGCAATGACCGGATTGCGAAGCTCTATGCCGCAGAAGCGGACCTTCATGTCGGGCTTCACGGTTGCGGCTTCTCCGTTGGAGTCTTTGCCGGCGCTTTTTCAGCGGAGGTGGAGCGTGTGCTCCGGTGCACGCCATGGACGGGCATCGGCCTGGGATACGTCACTGCCGATGGCGGCTTGAGCGCCTGCGTGAGAATATGCCCGACCGATGCCGATGGTTGATTTACCCCAAGCAGCGAGGCGAAAGTCGCCGCCAGATCCACCGGTTCGACGCGTCCGTGATAAATGCCGGTGGCGAATGGCGCGCCGTAGAAGCCGAGCGGCACATGACGGTCATAGGAATAAGGTGTGAAGTGCGTAGTGCCGTTGGCCTTTTCCAGACCCATCTGGAAGGCTGCGGAGACAACGCGCACATACCATCCGCCGTTTGCGGTGTAGCTGTGCGCCAGCAGCTCGCCGAAGTCGGTGTGCGGCAGATCGCCATCCGCCAGTTGCAGGCGGGTGAAGCTGCGGTAGAGCACCGGACGCGGCGGCAGCTTGGTCTGCGCGGGCAGCTTGTCATCGCTGGGTTTGGTCAATTCCTGAAAGGCAGGTGCCAGCGCATCCTGCACAGCACTCTCTGCTTCCTGCTCGTTGATTCCCGCACGGTCAAAGGACGGACGATTCAGCGACAAGTACGGCAACTCCTGGTTGGGAAGCACATAAACGATTTTTTCGCCGGGTGAGAACTTCTGGTTCATCGCGTCATTCAGTTCATCGATGAGCTTTTTTGTGTCGATTTGCGCGGCGTTCATGCCCAGCTGCGCGGCAACAGCCGGAGAAGGCGCGACTCCGTGGTCAGCGGAAATAGCAACCCAGACATTGCCGAGGCCGCCTTCGACATTTTTGTCGAGCCAGGTGAAGAAGCCGTCGAGGTCGGTGTCGAGCGCGTCGACGATGGCGCGCTGCTCATCGGCGTCCGGCCCTACGCGATGGCCGAGGATGTCGGTGCTGGAAATGCTGAGGGTCAGCATGTCGGTGACATCGTGCTTGCCTAGCTGCTCGCCGGTGATGAGCGCCTTGGCAAAATCGAGTTCGTAGGTAATGGCGGCCGGCGTAGCACCGACCTGGCCTTCAAAATTTGTAATGTTGGTCAGGCCGCTTTCCTGCCTGGCCTGGTCGAGACGTCCGCTGGCGTTGAAGGCGACGGCCCAGTCAGGAAGCTGCGCCATGTAGTAGGTCGAGGTTTCATAAATCCCAGTTTTTTCATCGATCCAGAAGGCTCCATTTGCCGCAGCGCCTGAGGGCAGAATCGCGGCGCGGTCCTTCAGTGAAACGCCGAAAACTTTGGCTTCGCCTTTGGTGTCGAGGCGAAGTTCGTCGCCTACGGTTGATGCAAGCAGATTGCGCGGCGACCGTCCCGGGCCGGTCTCGCTGCCCGCGGGCATGCCGATGATGGCATAGCGCTCATCTTCAACGGAGGTGACGGGCCGCTCCTTATTGCGGTCGAGGTCCCACCACTGGTTCGAGCCGATTCCGTGGCCGTCAGTGTATGCGCCTGTGCCTATGGTTGAGTGGCCCGGGGCGGTCAACAGGTTCGAATACTTGTAATAGCAGTCGGGAAAATATGCGCCGTGATCGAGGAAGAGGCGAAAACCTTTCGGCTTGAAGTCGGTGCGGTAGCGCTCCAGGTAGTCTTCTCGGAACTGGTCGATCACCAGGATGACGACCAGCTTCGGATGTGCGTCATATGCGCTGGCGTCTGCCAGGGGAACGAAACTTGCGGTGAGGACGAGAACCACGAGGAGAGAGCAGAGGCGCTTTAGAATTGGCATGGCGTTCCAGCACTTATGGTAACAAGCGCAATAGCGAAAAAAATCAGGACAGTCCAGCTACTAATTAATTGTGCATGGATTCTGGCTCAAAGCATCGATGCTATGCCCTTGGGGCGACCGATAGTCTGTATCGGGAGCCGAAGCTTGCAGTAAAGTAGTCCCATCGTGATCATCAATCTGGCGCGTCGCGCGCACAACCACAACTGGGAGCTCGACCCAATCACCCGCTCCCTTCTCGATACCGATTTCTACAAGCTGCTGATGCTCCAGTTTATCTGGAAGCATTTCCCGAAAACGCGCGCGTCATTCTCCTTCATCAACCGCTCAACGCAGGTGCGGCTTGCCGAATTCATTGATGTGGATGAGTTGCGTGAACAATTGGAACAGACGCGCCGCCTGCGCTTTCACAAGTCAGAGCTGATATGGCTCGCAGGCAACACATTCTACGGTCGCCGGGGAATCTTTGAGCCTGCGTTTCTCGAGTGGCTGGAGCGCGACTTTCGCCTTTCTGAATATGAACTGTCAGCTCGCGACGGGCAAGTATCGCTGACATTTAACGGGCTCTGGGCCGAGACAACGCTGTGGGAGATTTACGCGCTGTCAACCATCAACGAACTGCGAACGCGCGCCGCGCTGAAAGACCTGAGCGAGCTGGAGCTGGATATCCTTTACGCGCGCGCCAAAACGCGGCTGTGGGAAAAGATGGCGCGGCTGCGCGGCGTTCCCTGTCTGCGGTTGAGCGACTTCGGCACGCGGCGGCGGCACAGTTTTCTGTGGCAGGAGTACGTTGTGAACGCAATGACTGACGTGCTCGGTGCAAGCTTCACCGGCACGTCAAATACCTACCTTGCCTACAAGCATGATCTCGAAGCCATCGGCACCAACGCGCACGAGCTGCCGATGGCGCTAGCGGCAATGGCAAAGGACGATGAGGAGCTGAAAGCGTCACAGTACCGGCTGCTCGAGCTATGGCAGCAGACTTATCAAGGTGAATTGCTCATTCTCTTGCCCGACACCTTCGGAACGACGCAGTTTCTGGATAATGCGCCGGACTGGGTTGCAAACTGGACAGGACAGCGCGCCGACAGCAAAAACCCATTCGTTGCAGGCGACGAGTACATTGCGTGGCTCGAAGCGCGGGGGCGCGATCCCAGGCAGAAGCTCTTCATCGCCTCAGATTCATTGGATGTGGACGAAATTCTCAGTCTCAACGCTCACTTTGCCGGAATAGTCCGGAACGGCGCTTCACCCGCGGACTTCCACGACGCGAGCGATTTTCTTGATAACAAAAAGTGGCTCCCCGAGCGGCGCATCCGCTTCAGCGCAGGCTGGGGCACGCTTCTGACCAATGATTTCCGCGACTGCAACCCGCGTGGCGATGACGCCTTCGATCCGGCAAGCCTGGTCTGCAAGCTTAACGATGCCGACGGCAGACCGGCGGTGAAACTCTCCGACAATTTCCAGAAAGCGCTCGGGCCCGTGGACGAGGTCGAGCGCTATCGGCGAGTTTTCGGGTCTGAAGGCATGGCCGAAGCGCCTATTGTGACTTAATGTCTCACAGGAATAAGTATGAGCGAGTCTGTTGAAGGCTTTTACGACGATCTGTCTTCTCATTATCATCTGATGTTTGAAGACTGGGATGCCACGATTGCCCGGCAGGCAGGTGTGCTCGGCCCGTTGATCGAGCGTTATACAGGAAAGATGCCGGCGCGCATTCTGGATTGCGCATGCGGCATCGGCACTCAAGCACTGGGATTAGCGGAACGGGGACATTTTCTGGTTGGTTCAGATCTCAGCTCGCTAGCCATAGAGCGCGCGAAGAGAGAGGCGCAACTAAGGGGCCTGAACATTCCATTCCATGTCGCAGACATGCGCGATCTAAGCGACCTTCCCGACAGCGGCTTCGACGCGGTTCTAATTGGAGACAATGCGCTTCCGCATTTAATGACGCAACCCGAGCTTAAGCAGGCGCTATCTACGATTGCGACTAAGCTTGCGGAGTCGGGAGTCATACTTGCCACCATCAGAGAGTATGATGCCCTGCGGGTTAACCGACCTTCGATGCAACCTCCAGCCTTCTACGCGCGCGATGGCAAAACACGTTTTGTTCATCAAGTCTGGCAGTGGGAAGATGACACGTACATATTTCATGTCTACATCACGCTGCAGACCAATATTGGCTGGACAGTGAAACACTTTGCATCGCGATACCGCGCCCTCCTGCGATCCGAGCTTAATGAAGCCCTGGAGGCAGCGGGCTTCATTGATATTGAATGGCTCAGTACTGACGTCACATCGTTTTATCAACCGATTGCCGTCGCGAGAAAAAGAGCTCGCAGCTAATCGGCGGGGTTTGAGGCAGCCGACCTCTCCAGTAATCCGGAAGTCTATGCTTGATCTTGCATTTGTGAGGACCAACTTGCTATTGGTCGAAGAAAAGCTGCGCGCACAGCGGGCTGGACCCAGCGCATACCGTGTCGACTTACGGATTAGTAATTCACGAGATACAGCGTGCCTTTAAGCGTGATCGGATCTTTCTCCATCGACCGGAAGGTCAGTGTCAGCGGCTCTCCAGCATGCAGATCCCTTGCGCCGATCTCTCCCACCGCCCAGGACAATCCACTCCAGACAACCTTGTCATAATCCTCACGGATAGGCAGCTGCTTTCCATCCTGCGTGGCTTCCAGAAGAAAAACCTTGCTCATATTTGTGCCTGATGGCGGGCCTCCCGCCCAGGTGCGGCGCAGACTGCCGTCCGGCGAATACTGCTGCATGATGAGCCGCAGATCGCCACCCGCCGGAGCGGGAATGGTCGCCTGAATCACCCCTTTGCCTGTTTCATGAAACTCGGCAGGCACAGGATGAATCGAGCGCGGAATCACCACATCCTGCTGAATGCCAAAGTCGAACGCAGACGAGGCATACTTGCCGAAACCTATCATTGCCATCTGCCCCGGTCCAAGCTCTATGGAGTTGCCGCTGAGGCGTGGCACAAACCCGGCATCGCGAAAGAGAATGCGCCCCTCGCCGAGCGGATTCTGCGCCTGAGAGAGCAGCGGCATCTCAACACGGGCAACATTCTGCGCAGGATTCATAACAACATAGACGCTGCCATCAGCATCCAGCGCGCCAAAACCGTAGGTCTGTACTTCGCCAGGAATTTCTCCGAAGCTCTTGATCCTGCCTTCCGATTGGAAGTGCAGATAGAGCGATTGCACGCGCGCGAACCAGCGTGCATCGTCGTCGCTAATGAGCTCAAGGTTGCCATGCGTCGTATCGATCCAGCCGCCGCGCGCCATCATCAAAATGAGAGCGCTCTTCCATGCGTGCATGGCGCGGTAGTAGATGGTGCCGGTCTTGCCCACCATGAAGCCGGTCGAATCGATGCGTTCTATCGGCAAACCGGCCTGCTCGTAGCGGCGCACCTGGTGGTCGCTGTAGATGTCCATCGAGCGCCAGAAGCTCATCTCCGGAACATCAGACGGTCGCGGATCACCAGCGTATTGCGCGTCAAAGACTTTGAGCCAGTCGAGGTCGACAGGAGTCTTGAAGGGAAACGGATAGTAGGTGGAATCCATGTCGCCGCCGAATCCATTGAACGCCTCAAACACAACATCGGGATTCTTCGCGCGGAATTTCGCCAGCGCTTCTCGCAAAGCATCCGTGTTGCGGCGAACAATCTCTTCCTTGCTCAACTTGCCTTCATCTTCGGCTGGAGCAATCGTCAGATCGACAAAGTCGAACTTGAACATGCGGATGCCCTTGTCGTACCAGTATTGGAGGACGTCCATGAAGTCGGGCAGGAAGCCTCCCTTATAGAAAGACATGGCCCAGCCCTTCTTGTTCAATGAATCTCGCCATGCGGGAGCTGCATTGATTTTGACAAGCGTGTTGGAGCTGAACCACAGTCCCGGTCGAATACCATTCTGCTGGCAGGTCTTGATCCAGATATCCGGACCATCAGGCCAGTTCGGCTTGCGCCATGTCCGGTAGCCGCCGTTAGGATCAAACCAGAACGCGTCCATCATGTAGTAGTCGAAGCGGACGCCGAGCTTCCGCAGTCGCAATACTTCATTCAACTCGCGCATGGCGAGCTCCTGCGTCAACGGAATGTTGTCCGACAACTCGTCATACGACGACCAGTTGTTGTAAACGGAAATTGGGTCGCGCAATATTGGAGCGCCGAGTTGATCGGTAGAGAACTTCTGCTGCGTCTGCGCCAACAGACTGGAAGATGCCAGCAATACAACCAACGCCGCATTCCGTTTCACCCTATTCATTTCCATTCACTCCCATCTGAGAATACGCAGGTTCGCCAATCCACGCCCTTGCAGCGAGGCCCAATGCCGCAGGGCCGGCAAAGCCTTTCCATTGCTGAACAACTTCGCCTTGCGGAGAAACGAGAATGCTCTGTTCGCCGCCTGCTTTCGAAAACGCCACCGGGATGCCATTCAAATCGAGATCACTGATCGCATTGCGCATTACTGCGCTCCGGATTTCCTGCGAGTTTTCTGGAACGAGCAGAAGGACCACCTTAAGTCCGCGCGCGCGGTATTGCTGGTCAAGACTCTTCAGAAAGACGATCTGCTTCAGCGCGTCATCATCAATGAGTCCTTGCTCGTCGAACGAAACGGGCACTTCGCAATACAACCGCCAGTTCTTGCCTGTGCGCGAAATAGTGAATGGCTGCCCGGCAACGTTGATATATTTTCGGCTGAAGACTTCATCTGCGTTACTGCGAGCCGAGGCCGCGCGAAAGACGTTCGACCATTGTGATAGCGGTTGCTGGTCAAATGTGCTGCCGTCTTCCTGCTGCGTAGCTTGCTGTATTTGCGGAAGGCCGGAGAATGTCCTCGCGCCCCATTGCCATTCAGCTTTCCCTGCGCCAAAGTAGGTGTACTTATTCTGAGCGAACGCCAGAGCGCTGCTGCTCTTCACCAGCCACGGCGAGGTGGAATAGATTTTGTTGTTGCGGAAGACGGTTGTTCCAGCCATAATCTGCGCGTTATTCAGCAGCGCCGGAGCTTTCTCGTATGGGCCCCAATAAACTGTGTTGTTCTCGACGGTAAGCCCGTCAATCGATCCGCCATTCCAGGTATAAAGAAAAATCGCGCCCTGATAATTCGCCATGCGAGGACTGCGCCCATTGTTTACGCAAACATTTCCGTGCACTGTACTCTCGCGGGTAACAAAGCCCGCTCCAAAGACGGCGATGCAGTAGCCTTGCGTGTCATGCCCGTAATTATCAATGACTGAGTTCTTCGTATTTCCGTAATCGATATCAAACGCGCCGCCATCAACGCCGGGGCTGTCAGTAAGGAATGCCTCATTCTGTGAAACAGCGCAGTCGTCGCACATCCACGTCCAGATAGCATTCGGCGTGCCGGTTGTTTCCGTAATCTGCATCCCAGTGTTCCACGCCACGCTCGATTCGATCTTTCCGCCGCGGCCACGGAACAGAACAATGCCATCCCCCTGAACGTCGTGGACCATGGAGTTGCGGATGACAACATTCGTGCTCCATGTGCTCTCCGGTGGAAAACCAAATTTCCCGCCGCCAATCATAATGCCCATCCACTCCTGCGTGTTCCATGCTGTGACGCCGTCCACCAGCACATCATCGAAGTGTTGGTCTACACTGCCTGGCGTAATCAGCACCAGGCCGTTGTCCTTGCTTTTCATCTCGCCGCCGAGAACGTCGTGCACGGTCAGGTTTTTCAGGTGGACGTGGTGCAGAATTCCCTTGTCTCCGCTGATGAAAATCCCATATGTGCTGCCGCCGGAAAAATCCAGCGAATCCACATCCCAGTACTCCTGGTTAAAGAGACGGAGGGACTCTTCGCTCGCTGCTGGAGCAATAATTCTGGGCCGTGGTCCTTCGCCATAAGCAGTAAGACGAATCGGCGCCTGCGCGCTGCCAGAGCCTTGTGGCGCGAGCAACCCATGGCATTGGGTTCCGCGCCGAAACGAAATAACATCACCCGGCACAGGAACGAGAGACCGAAGCGCATCGAGAGAATTCAGCGGCGATGCAGGTGAAATGCCTGTTCCATTCGGGGGCGCGGAACAATCAATGTAGTAGGCACGGCCCTCTGCGGTGCTTTTGTGTATTTTTGTTTGGGCGAATCCACCAGTAGCTATGGAAAGCGTGAGGCAGGAGAACAGCAAAAAACAATTTCTGATTCGATGCATGCGGATAGATTTCAAATAAAATCCGCGCCGCAACTCAGCGGTTGCAGCGCGGATGAAAGATAGCCTAGAAAAGAACCTTTACGTCGAGTTGTACCACGCGATTCGCGTTGGGAGCCCCATTTTGCCGGATTATCTCGCCATAAGTGCCGCTGCTCACTGTCCCGTCCGGATTGCCGAAGTGCGGAGTATTCAGAGCATTAAATGCCTCCATCCGCAACTGCAGCTTGGCGCGTTCATAGACTGGGAATTCTTTAAATAGCGACGTGTCGATATTTACGTTGCCCGGGCCTACAACAATGTTCCGTCCCGCATTGCCGGGAGCGAGGTTGTCACTGCCATTTCCAATGAATGGATCATTGGTGAAGGCCGCCGTGTTGAAGTACATATCGAGCGTACGTTTGCCACGCGGCAGGTTGGGATCGCCCACCCTGTCCGGCCTCAATCCAGGCAGCACACCAGTTGGATCAGTCCCGCGCACCACGTTTACCGGTGTCCCGCTTTGCATCAGGTAGATGGCATTCAACTGCCAACCGCCCAGAATGGCATTTGTTATCGGGCCCCACGAGGAGAAGTATCGCTGGCCCTGGCCGATTGGGAGATACCACAATCCGCTGAAGACGAAGTTGTGCCGCACGTCGCTGTCTGCAGAGGCATATTCCGCGCGCAGGTTGTACGGGTCTTGTGGGTTGTTGTTGTTGATGTGTCCTAGGTTGAAAGGCGCAGGACCGTTATCGAGATTGTGACTGTAGGTATAGCTGCCCAGGAAGCTCAAATTGCGCGATGCACGCTTGCTTACCTTCAGTTCCAGAGCATTATAGTCGCCAAAGCCGGAGTCGGTCAGATATTGAATTTTCCCTAAGTCCGTCGTCAATCGGTTGTCGTAGTTATTTGTATTGTCGTAAGGATTAGCGTTAATATCGCCGATTTGATAAGAGAGCGCGTGAGAGAGCGAACCCACATACGCAAGATCCACAGAGATAGAGGAACCCAGTTGCCTCTGCAATGCGACATTGAAGGATTCCGAATAGCCTGTCCGGATATGCGGATCGAGAGCGTACGTTGTCAATAGATTCCCATTGGGAACGTTGGCCGGGTCTATGATTCCATTCGCAGGAATGTTGACGTCCGTACTACGCTTAACTCCCGGATCCAGCTGATATGCGTAATACCCAAAGTAGGCTGAGTTGAAATAACTCGATTGAGTGGCGAAGGGAGCGTTCTTTGTGAGGAAGTCTTCGCGACCATCATTCTCCGGACTATAGAAGATTCCAAAGCCGCCGCGCACAACAGTCTTCGGATCGACTTGGTATGCGAACCCGATGCGAGGAGCAAATTGGTTCTTCCGCGCGTTCATAAGTGAATCGGAATTCCCTCCGCGTCCAGCGACCAGGATATGCCCACTTGGCACGTCATAATTCGACATGTAGTTGCTGGTTTCCGTGTAGGGATTTTGATACTCATAACGCAGTCCGTAGTTCACGGTAAAGCTCGGCGTTATCTTCCAGGAATCCTGTGCGTAGAGATCCAGGTCCCACGACTGCGTGTGCGGATTGGTCAGCTGCAATCCAATATCAACAACTTCGGGAAGCCCAAGGAGCAGATCGGCAATGTCGGAGCCGCCATATGCATTCCAGCCATTAGGAACATATGGAGCATAGCCGTTTTGCGCGTTGAAGGACGGGTCAGACGTCTCTGCGGTGCTGAAACTGGAGTAGTACTGAAAGCCTGTGGGGAAAAGTGAGAAATTGGGCCGGGAATTGAGCTTCCGGAAATCTCCACCGAACTTGATAGTGTGACCAGTGATGCCGGTCAGAGTGAAGTAGTCGGTGAATTGATAGTTTTGGTCGAGCACATGGTAGGGCTTGTAAGTCGAACCGCCCGAAAGATACCCGTCGGCGAGGAACATATATGGATAGCCAACCGTCGCGGGGTAGCCGGGAACTGTAATGTTGCCTACGCCATATTTTGTCGAGTAATCCGTGCCGTTCAGCAGACTGTATTGATCCTGGTAATAGTTTGTGTAACCAAACCGAAATTCATTCAGTCTTGTCGGGCTGAAAATATGATCCTCGGTAATCGAGATAGACTGAGCGCCGTCGTCCTGCTTATTGGCCTGATCGGCATCGCCTGCGCCGGGCACAACGGTCGCTCCATGGTATGGATCGGTGACGAGTTGGTTATTGCCGCCCCAGTGATAAATTGCATAAAGTCGGTCTGCCTGCGTAATTACCTGATCGTAACGCGCATCGACCTGGTTGGTATTAACATTCACTGGCGAATCGACAGAAAAGTTTGAGAACCACCCATTACGCGTTCCTGGAAGATTGGGCTTTGGATAGAAATTAAGCAGGGTGTTCAGGCCAGCGGCGCTCACGCGGTTTGCCGGAATAATATTTCCAGAAAATTGTTGCGGCCAGCACCCGGGATAGCCACCATAGCAGGCATACGAAGTCGCAGGATCGAAGATCGGGTCCACACTTCCTGCAACAGGGCACGGTTTTCCATTGCAATAACTGCTCGGCAGTCCGGCATTCGGGTCCACAAGGCCGGAAAGGTCAATCGAGCCATCCGGCTGCTGCTTGATTAAGTCGAATGGAATGGTCGAATCGAGATACGTGTAGGCATTATTCTGCCGACTACCTTCATACGATACGAAAAAGAAGGAGCGATCTTTGAAAACTGGGCCGCCAATCGTTCCGCCGAAATTGTGCTGCTTAAGCGTAGGAGAAGGGTTGGTCGATCCTCCAAACGCGTAGGGTCTTGCCGTTAGAAAATTTGGCCGGAAGAACTCATAAGCTGTACCGTGAAAAGCATTGGTCCCCGCCTTGGTCTGGATTTGCACCACTCCGCCGGCAGCATCGCCATATTCGGCATCATAGCTTGACGTCACAACTTTGAATTCCTGCACTGAATCCACGCTCGGCCGCACCGTCACGTCCTGAGTGCGGTTTGTTGTCGATTCAACGCCGTCGAGCAATATGGAGTTGGCAAATTCCCTTTGCCCGCTCACTGACAGGGCATAGCTATTGATGCTGCCACCCACCTGCGCAACACCCGGCACCAGCAAGGTCAGATCGTAGAAGTTGCGGGACAGCAGCGGCAGGTCAGTAATGTCATTACCGCTGATGACTGTGCCCACCTCAGCAGTCTGCGTTTGCAGCAGAGAAGGCTTGTCCGTTACCTGCACTGTAGTTGCGACAGTACCGGGTGTAAGCCGAAAATTTTGCAGCAGTCGCTGATCGATGGAGAGAACCGCATGCGAAAGGACGGCATCTGAGAAGCCCTGACGCGAGGCCGCCACCGTATATGTGCCTGGCGTAACGTTGAGGATGACATAGTTCCCCGAGCTGTCAGACCGTCCGACGAACGAGACACCCTTCTCTTCATCCGTTGCGGTAACTGTTGCGTCCGGAATCACGGCTCCGGTGCTATCGGTAATCCGGCCTACGATGAGCCCGGTGGTGGCCTGAGCGCGGCTGTTCGGAACCAAGGTAAACAAAAGCCCTATGACGGCGCAGAACGCCATCAGGCTGGCAAAACACTTCGACATAATTGGCACTCCTAAGTACCTCAAATAAGCAAAAGGTCGTTCTATGAACTTGTGGGGGGATTCCAGTAAACGATTTCCTAATCTTTCTAAGATAGGCGCTGCTATTTAGACCTGTCAAGTTTCCATTCCGGTTTTGTGACAAGCGCCGTAAGGGAATTATCGAAAACGTAATCTTCAGAAAATTCATGGCCGCTTTGTAATTAAGACTAAACCTGTCGTATATTGATTAGGACTGATTAAGTCGCATTTTGATTGTGCGCGAGAAACAGAACCAAAACGGCAATTTATGCAACAAAACTGGACCCTTTTTTGACGAAAAGCGGCCCTCGAAACCATCAGGTCAGCGATCACAGCCATAGGGGACTGTGGGCCGCCTGAACTTTAGAACTGACAGGTTCAACTATTTGATGAAAAAGCCGCCCGTTTGGAGGAGAGCCAAAGAAATGAGCAGGAAACAGCGGAAACTTGCCGGTCGGCGCGCCTGGCTGGCATTGGGGACGGTGACGGCTTACGCAGCTGTCAGTGCAACTGGAAAAGCCCAGGCAACATATGCCCAAAACGGCCCGCAAAAGAGCAATCCCAATGCCCCGGCGCAGCCGCCTATTCAGCGCTTCGATATTCACGCCGGCCCGCTGGACGCCGCCCTGACCCAGTTCGCCACTGCAACCGGGATCTCCATTCAATACACCATTCCAGCCAATACGCTCCCCGGTTTTCATACGGCAGGCGTCTCCGGCATATATTCAGCTCCGCAGGCGCTCGATTTGCTGCTTGCCAATACTGGCCTTACCTATTCTCCGAACGGTCAAAACGCTGTAGCCGTGGGTCTGCGGCATGCTGAGTCCGTCCGCGTAACGGACAGCACCTCCGACAGCGTTGCGCTGGGCAGAATACCCACACCGCTACTCGATACCGCGCAATCGGTCACCGCCATTCCGAGAGATGTCCTGGCCCAACAGGGCACAACCACTTTGCGCGACGCGCTGCGCAACGCGCCGGGCATCAGCCTTGCCGCCGGCGAAGGCGGTTCACAGGGCGACAACCTTACCATTCGCGGCTTCACCGCGCGCAACGACATCTTTCTCGACGGTATGCGCGACTTTGGCAGCTATTACCGCGATCCTTTCAACTTCGACCAGGTTGATGTACTCGAAGGGCCAGCAGGCGTTCAATTTGGCCGCGGATCGACTGGCGGCGTCGTTAACCAGGAGAGCAAGCAGCCGCAGCTTCGTCCTTTTATCAATCTTGACGGCGATTTCGGCACCGACCTGACGCGTCGTTTCACTGCCGATATCAACGAACCGCTGCCCGATTTCGCCCACGGAACCGCACTAAGGCTCAACATCATGGCGCACGAATCTAATGTGGCCGAGCGCGACGTTACGGAGAACCGTCGCTTTGGATTTGCGCCGACCATCTCCTTTGGCCTGCAATCACCCACGCGCCTCACCCTCGGCTACTTCCATTTTTCTGAGAATGACATTCCCGACTACGGCATTCCCTGGTATTTCAACACCGTTTCTCCGGTTGCGCGGCACAACTACTACGGCTTCCGCGACGCGAATTACCTGAAGACCGACGTGGACATGGGCACGCTCAAAGTTGAGCACGATCTCGCTGAAGGCTCACTGCTTCGCAACCAGCTTCGCTATGCCAACTAT
>NZ_DASQIX010000001.1:0-90156 GCF_035631355.1 Alloacidobacterium sp. | reverse complement strand
GTGCGTCGTCGAGATATTTCCAAATCCAACAGTGTGCGAGTCGCCGATAAACTCGATCTGACGATGCCGCGGCTCTGGCGTTAGTGCCTTTTCGCCCACCGGAATGGCAAAGCCGCTGAATGTGTTCGGAGCATCCTGACTTTCCGTTGCCACAAGAACGCTTACCGCGTGACTGCCATCGCCTAACCCATCTATCTCGTAAGCTCCTTGCTCCGGCCTTATCAGCGGCGCGACGGACTGGCCATCCACCACAATGTGCAGTATTTCGTCGCTTTGCCCAACTCGAAAAAACACCCTGCTTCCTTCGAAGGCGGCCCGAAAGTAGCTTCCCGGCCATTGAGACGTATAGTCCTTCCCTCCAGAGCCCTCCGCATCACCTGATGGTGCTATTAGCATGCGTCCACCAATCGACATTGGCAGTGGGGTAAGTGTTGGCAGTGTAGAAACCTTGTGCACTGTCGGCGAGGCAGCATACGCGGCAGCGCAAAGAAATACACAAACAGGAGTAACGAAGAGCCTTTTAAAATGCATTTGCATCAGGATATACGGCGATTACTTGTGCGCTGAATCTTCCAACGCCTCAAGAATTTCTTCCGTCTTGTCGTAATTCACTCTGGCAGGCAGCACAATTCTGCGCGCCTTCACCACAAACCGTTTACGGATTGGTGGGCGATGAGCCGCTGTTAGACCCAGCCGCAGCAAACGATTGACGGTTCCCTTAAAGGATTCTCCGGATCGCCGCATCTCCTGTTTCAGAAGGTTAGCCACATCGTTGTCGATGGAAAGAGAAGTTCGCACGACATGATGATTTCAGAAGAGCATCATGATTTCAAACATCAACCTCCGTCTTTACCGTAAACAACATCAAATAGAACCCGGTTAGGACATCAGCCAGAGCCATCGGCGGAAAACAGATGACCATGAACAACGCATGCCGCTCCGGGAAAACCAAGTTGGCGAAATACACGCTCACCCAGATCACCGCGGCAGCGACGCCCAACCCCGACAGGATCCTCGGGATGTATTTCGATTTGAAAAACAAACAAAAGAAAAGTAGTGAGCCGATACCGAAAGAAATACCGCCAATGTTCTCCGTGATACTCCCAATACTGCGCATCAGGTCCGACAATGACTGCGCGTCAGCCGTCCAGGGTCCGACAGTTTGTGTCGAAAGGTAAAGATGCAGCCTCACGAAGTCGCACATCCGCACCACCAGGGCCAGGAATGAATCTCCCAGACTGAAGATCATCGCGAGTTGAGCCAGCAGACTGTTGACGGGTCTCAGCGTTGCATACAGCGCGAAAGCGAGCAGGGCGCTGCCCAAACTCACAATCACCGCAGCCGAGAGTCCCACTCGATATAGGCGCTCCGACGCTGCGATTCTTTTGGCTGTTTCCGCAAAGCTTCCACTCCCCGCAACGTGAGAGAGGATAAAGCCGCCTCCGAAAGCAACGATGATCACCCCGAGGAACAAATACCCCGCAAGTCTCGCGTATGTTCGTTGCGTTTTAGTCGCTTCGGCGTTTTCGATCCCTGATTGCATTTCGATAATTGCTGCAGGAAGTGCCGTTCGAATCCAGTTTTAGGCACCAGACTTTTGCCGGGTGCGGGTGCCCCACATCTTGAAGAGATGTGGGACAACTCTACCTCGCCGCCACCTCTGGATGATCCGCCCCGAACTGCACCGCATGCGCCACTGCCGGACGGCTCGTATGTGTCCCATTATCCGTATTCCGCGCCACCTGCTCGTAATACGACCGCGCCAGCGCCGTATCACCAACCGCCTCCGCCGCAGCCCCGGCGCTCAGCAGCCCATTCAGCCGGTTCGGACTCAGCTTCAACGCAACTTTGTATTCTGCCAGCGCCTGCTCCGGCCTGCCCAGTGAAAGCAGCAGGTCACCCAGCATCTCGCGCGCCGGGATATCAACCTCGCCCTGTCCCAGTTTGTCCTGCTGGTCCGCAGCCTTGCCCATTGCCTCCAGCGCCGTATCGGGCCGGTCCTCCACGAACGCCTGCCAAGCCACAATCTCGTTGCGGCGGATTTGCGCATCCTCCGCCGCATCCGCATACCGCGACTTCTTCAGCCGCTGCAATACCTCGTCATACTTCTTGAGCGCCAAAGCCGCCAGCTTTGCATCGTGTAGATGGCCGGCCGCAACGCCCCATCCCCAGTAAATGTCAAACGCGGAAAATCCCCGCGACTCGGAGCCCGGCGCAGGTTGCAGCGCAGCCAGCGTCTTCCAGTCGTGCATTTCCATGTTGTAGACCACGCGCAGCTCGTTATCGAAACGCACGCCCGAGTCCTTCATGTCGTCCTGCCACGGAAGCGCCGCCATATGTTCACTGATCGAGCGCATCTGGTCGGTCAGATCGCGCGCCTTCTCATCCTGCCCCGTCTGCAGATAGGCGTAGACCAGAAACTCATCCGCGTGCATCTGGTGCGCGACGCCGGGCTGGTGCTCCGCTTCATCTTTTTGCGATGCCGCCGCCGAAGCCAGATTCGACGAAATGTCGTCCTGCCACATGCCCAGCCGCGCAAAGATGTGACTTGGCATATGCAGCGCATGCGGCGACGAGGGTGCGATCTTCGCATACTCCTTCGCCGCCTCCAGCCCCTCGCCTGCAAGCGCAGGCGTATCGCAGGTGTGAATGATGTAGTGCGCCAGTCCCGGATGGTCCGGATACTTCTCAAACAGCGGCTTCAGAATCACCAGTGCATGCCGCTCTTGTGTCAAAGATGTATCATTTGGGGCCACATCTGCAATCAGAGCCAGCGCATAGAACGCCGCGCCCTCCGTATCGTCCGGATAGTCCGCATGCAGCTTGCTCATTCCCATCGCGTAAGCGTCCGCAGCGGCCTGATAACCCTGCGGCGCTAGACGATAAAAGTTGCTTAGCGCGTCGATATACCCCTGTTCCCGTGGCGTAATTTTCGTCTTGGCCGCGATCTCGCGCGCCTTCTCCATCTCGTCTGCTCCGGTCTTCAGCGCCTCCGCATCTGGCCGTCCCCACAGCTCGCGATACTGCGTCATGGCCACACCCCAGTGCGCCATCGCACAGGCCGGATCGCTCTTGGCTATCGCCTCGAACTGCTCCTCCGCCAGCGTGTATCCAAATGAGTGCAGCAACGCAATACCGCGCTCAAAAGGCGCCTGCGACTTCGCCGCGCACGAGACCAGGAAATGCACCTTGCCCAGCTTCTCCGTATTCAGCGGAGCGTCGTCATGGTGGTGGTGCTCCCCGGACATTCCCGGCATATTTGGCATGGATTGCGCATTTATCAGCGGCGAAACGGCACACAAAGCGCCCCAAACGGTCACCGAAAGGCAACAAGCAATACGTCTATTCATGGCCGCAAGCTTAGTTGAATGGCCCCAAGTCCAACAAGAACCATTTCGCATTGTTTGTGGGGCGTCCATTCCCGCAGGTATCATGGATGGAACCAGATGCATTTCGGCGATTCCATCTTCATCTTCCTGCTGGCGTTGGTTCTCTTCGGCCCAAAACGGCTGCCGGAAATCGGCCGCCAGATTGGCAAGCTCCTGGCCGAGTTCCGCCGCGCCAGCAATGAGTTCAAAATGCAGATTGACGAAGAGTTACGCGCCATGGAGCAGCAGGAGCGGCAAAAGCAACTGGATGCGGCAGCAGCCAAATCCCAGACCGAGGCCGCCGCGCAACTGCCCGCCGAAACTACAGTCGCAGCGCCGGAAACTGCGGCCACGCCAAGCATCATGCCGCCGAAGACCGGCGAGCCCGTCAGCGCCGAGTGGCCCTACAACAAAAATCTGCCTGTAGAGGAAATCGACCCCGGCTACCAGGCTGCGGAAGCCAAAGAAAATGAGGCCGCGCGCGCAGCAGTAAACGGCACAGGCGCTGAAATCACGGAAAGCGAGCAGGCCCCGATCCATCATGGTTGATTTACTAGACCGAGCCCGGTCGGCAGTCTCAGAACGCGCTGAGTTGCCCGGCATGAGCCTTCTTGAGCATCTGGAAGAGCTCCGCCGCCGCATCGTGCACTCGGTCATCTATCTGGTTGCCGGCTTCTTCATCGCATGGGGCTTTCGCGAAAGAATCTACGGCTACATGGAGCGGCCGATCAAATACGCTCTGGCCAGGCATCATCAGCCTGCGCTGCTGAACTATCACAACCCGATTGATGGCTTCAACCTGTACCTGAAGGTCAGTTTCATGGCTGGCTGCATCATCGCCGCGCCATTTGTGCTGTATCAGGTATGGCTTTTCATCTCGCCCGGACTCTACAAGAACGAAAAACGCTTCGTGACGCCCTTCATGTGTGCCACGGTGGGCCTGTTTCTCGCCGGAGCGTTCTTCGGCTACCACTGGGTCTTCCCCGGCTCGCTCGATTTTCTGTTCACGTTCAACAAAGACTTCAACCCTCTCATCGAGATCAACGAATACACCGATCTCTTTCTCACCGTCATTCTGGGCCTGGGCGTCACCTTCGAGTTGCCGATTCTGGTCATGTTTCTGGCGCTCTTTGGCATCGTGAATGCGCGATTTCTCTGGAAAAATCTGCGCTACGCCATCCTCATCATCTTCATCATCGCGGCCATCATCACGCCCACGCCAGACATCCTCACCATGTGCGTCTTCGCCGCCCCCATGCTAGGCCTTTACCTCATCAGTATCGGCGTGGCCTTCATGGTGCATCCCGCCCGCCGCAGGCGCAAAAAAGAGCAGGCCGCAGGCTGATGCCGGATAGACAAACTCCGGGTGCCCCATCCTTGCGAAGCAAGGGTGGGATACCGCAAATTCTGATCCTGATCCTGTTATTCACAGCATCACTCTGCGCAGCAGCCCAGACCTTCAACGGCGAACGCGCCCTCGAATACACCCGCCAGTTCGTCTCCACCGGCCCGCGATGGGTGGGCAGCCCCGGCCATGTCAAAGCCGAAGCCTTCCTGAAAAAGCAATTCGCCAAAGACAATCTCGAAGAAGACACCTTCACCATGAACACGCCCGCCGGTCCACAGGAGATGCACAACTTCATCGTCCGCTTCCCCGGTAAAAAAGACGGCGTGATCGTGCTGGCATCCCACTATGAAACGAACTACCCGCTGCGCAATATCCATTTCGTGGGCGCAAACGACGGCGGTTCTTCAACTGGCCTGCTCATCGAAATGGCGAATCATCTCCGCGACCGCACGCTCGACGGATACAGCGTCTGGCTCGTCTTCTTCGACGGCGAGGAAGCCTTCAAGGAGTGGTCTGACACGGACAGCATCTATGGCAGCCGTCATCTTGCCGCAAAATGGGCGAACGACGGAACGCTGAAGCGCATCAAAGCCTTTATCATTCTCGACATGATCGGCGACAAAGACCTCAACATTCAGCGCGACTCTAATTCGACAGGATGGCTGCTCGATCTCATCCAGCGCGCCGCTGCGAAGCACGGTGACCAATCCTATTTCTTTCAGGAGCAGACAGCCGATATGGACGACCATCTTCCATTCGTGCGTCGCGGCGTCCCTTCAGCCGATATCATCGATCTCAACTACGGCTACAACAATTCCTACTGGCACACCGCGCAGGACACGATGGACAAAATCAGCGCAAAAAGCCTTTCCATCGTTGGTAACACCATGCTTGAAACTATCCGGCTCCTGAATCTACGCTAGAGTCTTCTATACATGATCGCTGGCGCGTCCATCCCGTACTGGATTGGGTTCCATGTGCTGGTGGCTGTCCTGCTCATCGTTGATCTCGCTGTTTTGCATCGCGGCTCGCATTCCACGAAAATGCGCAACGCCTGGGCGTGGACCATTTTCTTAGCGACGCTCGCCTGTGGTTTCGCGCTCTTTCTTTCAAAAACACAGGGACGACAGCCTGGCCTCGAATTCTTCTCCGGTTACCTGATCGAAGGCTCACTCAGCGTCGATAACCTCTTCGTCTTCCTGCTTATGTTTCGTTCTCTGCGTCTCGACGCGGAAGAGCAGCATCGCGTATTGCTGTGGGGCATATTGGGCGCAATCGTCATGCGCGCAGTCTTCATCGCGGTCGGCGTCTCCTTATTGAACCGCTTCGCCTGGGTCGAGTATGTCTTCGGCACTTTTCTTCTGGTTGCGGCAATCCGCCTGCTGCGCCATAAACCTGGAGACGACTCAAGTCCGGGCCTTATGAGTTGGCTGCAGCGCCGCTGTCTGCGTGGAGTACACGATAGTGGCGAGGCAGGCATAAAACTCGGGATGCCCGCATTCTTTTTTGTCATTCTTGCCGTTGAAGCAACGGACCTCGTCTTTGCGCTCGATTCGATTCCCGCTGTATTGGCGATCACGCGCGATCCATTCATCGTCTACACATCAAACATCTTCGCCATCCTCGGTCTGCGCTCTTTATATTTCGTTCTCGCCGGAATGCTCGATAAGTTGCGCCTGCTGCACTATGGACTGGCCGTGATTCTTGCCTTCGTAGCCTTAAAAATGCTGCTCGCGCATTGGATTGAGGTTCCTGTCAGCATATCGCTGGCCGTGATCCTGATCACGCTGCTGATCTTCGCCATCGCCAGCAAGCTCATCCCCGAGAAGCGCCAAATCTAGGTGCCTTACACGCACTAAACATATTCATAAATCGATACGCCATTTGCTCGCCCAGAACATTACTTCCGTGTTGCCGTTCACTCCCAGAACAAAAACTTGCTCGGTGAGTGCATTGCCGATACGCCTCAACTAAGATGAAAGCGCATCCACTTCCTCATCGCGGCTCAAGCACAGCAAAGCGGTCCGCATAGCTGATGAATGCGCGCGCGAAAAGCGCGGTTGGCAGCACGCCATCAATCTCCGCATCGGGAATGTCTTGATTGCCAGCGACGGGCGTTACGAACGAAATCTGCTGCAACGAGTGGAGTCCGACTTGAATGTCCTGGGGTGGCAAGACGGTGTAGGCATGTGATGCTCCGTCGGTGCCGCGACTGTGAAGCGTCGCGCTCGAAAACGCGGCGGGTCGGAGCTTTCCGGCGACGAACAACAGTGGCGAGTTGATTCCCGAATCGAGTTCAAGCAGGAGCGGTTGCACGAGGCCAGACACGCGCACTGAAATGCTCGGTGGCTCGGTAAATGGCATATTGCGGTCCAGATGCGATGGACCCACCAGAGCAATATGCTCGCCCTTAACGTTCTGCTGCATCTGTTTTGTAGTGTCCAGGCAAACGATGCCGTGCGCATAATCGATGAGCAGGTCGAAATGCTCCAGAAAATTCTCACCGAGAATACCGCGAACCCGCGGGTCAGCAATTTGTACCTGTCCAAGGTTGTGTATCAAGAGCAGCAGGTCTTTTACTTCGTATGCACTGGCCTGCAGTGAATCCAGCAGGGTGTATGAGGCGTGCGTAGAAAAGCCCGCGCCTGTCACTCCGGTCTGACCCAGCAGTTTCAGGTGCAACTCGGCGGCGAGTTCCGGATCAATGGTTGTGACCTGCGCGGCTGTGTCCAGCACAAAGTCAAATGGCCCTGAGTGATTCAGAGTGACTGGAAGAACAAGGATGGAATGCTCAATAAAACGCGGGCGTATACTGACCACATCTCGCGGGCAATGCGCTTCGGAGTAGAGCGCGGGAATCATGACGCTGCCTAGGATCGCGGATGCGAGCCATTTGAGAGTTGTCATGGAAAGTCACCTCAGCCTGGTTGGCTGGGCTAACTCTCCGCGCACGGCTCGGCGAGGTCTTTACGGTTTTCCTCCGTTATCCTTCGCAGCTAATGAAGATTTTGCGGGGAACCTGATGGAGCAACCACGCTGCATCTTTCGGTTTGCCGATGTAGAGGTCGACGAGCGCAACTTCACCGTCACCAAGGCGGGTGAAGTCCTACCTGTCGAACCGAAAGTCTTTAAGGTTCTGCAGTTTCTGCTTCACAACACCCACCGCGTGGTGACCAAGGACGAGCTTCTCGACGCCGTCTGGAGCGACACCTCCGTCTCGGAAAACTCCCTCACCCGCAGCGTGGCCAGTTTGCGCCGCCTCCTCGGAGACGACATCCACCAGCCACGCTTCATCGCCACTATCCCCACCATTGGCTACCGTTTTTTGTGCGAGGTGCAGGTCTCAGGGGATGGGTTCGTTTCCGGCGCCTACAGTTCGATTCCCGAGGCGCCACCCGAGGCAGCGTTCGCCACCACACGGACCGCAGAAACCCCCAGGCCCCGGATGAGGCGAGCCTTCGGGATTGTTGTGGCATGCTGCGCCTGTATTTTGCTGATATGGTTCGAGGTTGCAAGCCGGAACACAGCCGCACCGTTGCGAATCTCGGATTATACCCAGCTCACCCACAACGGCCGCGCGGGAGAGGTTCGCGGAACGGACGGCAGCAGGCTCTACCTGCAACCCAGCCTTGAGTTTTCCATTTCGCAGGTTTCTGTCTTGGGTGGCATGATTGAGCCGGTTCCCTCGATCACATTGCCCAAGCCATTGTTGCGTGGCGTCTCGCCTGATGGTTCGACCTTTCTCATCCAGTCCTACGAGAAGCGCCTGTCTGCCTCAGCACCTCTCTACACGGCTCAGGTCGTGGGAGGCTCCAATCGTTATTTGGCTGACGCAGTAAGCGCCGCTTGGTCTCCTGACGGGAAGCTCGTGGCATACTCCACGCTCAATGGCGACATAAACATCATCAGCAGCGATGGGACTGGCGCTCACAAGCTGGCATCTGCCGGAGGTGCCGCTTACGCGCTTAGCTGGTCGCCTGACGGCAGGACAATCCGGTTTGACAGAGAACACTCACTTTGGGAAATAACATCCAGCGGTTCCAACCTCCATCCTCTGCTCGTTGGCTGGCGTCCCTCATGGGGGAGGTGTTGCGGCCACTGGTCAACTGATGGAGGATTTTTCATCTTTCTCACTGCACCCCCCGGATCTGCATCCCAAATCTACGCACTCGATGAGCGGCGCGGACTTTTTCGGCGGACTGCCAAAGAGCCGTTTCAACTGACCTCGGGCCCGGTCAACTGGGAAAGCATGGTTTTCAACCAAGATGGAAAGAGCATCTTCGCCACCGGTTCCACAAGTGCGGGCGAGCTGGTGCGTCTCGATCCGAAATCCAATCGGTTTCAGCCCTTCCTTCGCGGTATCTCCGCCGATTTATTGGCTTTCTCCAAAGACGGCCGTTCTGTCACCTACGTCTCCTACCCCGACGACATCCTATGGAGAGCCAACCCTGATGGAAGTGACCGCGTTCAATTGACCAGTCCACCATTGGAGCCCGCAGCGCCCGCCTGGTCACCAGACGGCACTCAGATCATCTTCATGGCGCCGTCTCCACAAGGTTGGCATGCCTGGATCGTTCCCTCCAGCGGTGGTAGTCCGCAACGGCTTCTCCCCGAGGACAGCGGGCAGGAGACTTTTCCGAGCTGGTCCCCGGATGGGCGCAAGATCATTTTTTCGACGGGCAGTTTTTATGACCGCATTAAAGGGAGCGACATACGCGTCCTCGACCTCGGCAGCCATCAGATCACAACCCTGTCGGGCTCGCCTGGCAAGTTCGCGCCTGCCTGGTCTCCTGACGGACAATCCATCCTAGCTGCATCACTCGACCTTTCGTCGCTGTGTGTCTTCGAGACGAAAACCCAGCACTGGTCGACTGTGTACAAAGGCATCCTCGTTTATCCAAGGTGGTCAGGTGATGGCCAGTTTATTTACTTCCTCAGATATACGGACGATTCTGGCATCCTTCGCATTCCGGCGACGGGTGGGGAGGCGAAGGGAGTCGTCGGATTGAAAGGATTTCGGTTTACCGGAACATTCGGCTTATGGTTTGGGCTGGATCACACCGACGCGCCCCTGTTACTTCGCGACGCCTCAACCACCGACCTCTACGCCCTCACTCTGGAACAGAAATAGCAGGAACGTCGGTAAACACATCGGCGAGGAATTCAATCGTAGCTGGCAGTTTACTGACAACAATGCCTGGATCTTGCGTAACTTTTGACTCCGCGGATCTCTGCTCCCGAGAATCGTTTGACCAGAGTTAATCCTTGCCAGTGGTTCTTAACTCCAGTCGGATGGCGAGACAGACCTATGCGCTCATTGACATGCTGCACTATGAACTGGCCGCGATTCTTGCCTTCGTAGCCTTAAAAATGCTGCTCGCGCATTGGATTGAGGTTCCTGTCACCATATCGCTGGCCGTGATCCTGATCACGCTGCAGATCTTCGCCATCGCCAGCAAACTCATCCCCGAGAAGCGCCAGATTTAGGGGGTCTTCCACGTATTAGAACCAATCCATGAATCGACATGGGGTTTGCCCGCACAAGATATCACTTCCAGCTCGCCGGTAATACGTCCACAACCGCGCAAAGACCTGGCCCGTTTGAGTGAAAATCAAGGCAATGAATTGTCCGAAGCTGCTCAACCATGCCATAGGTCTTTGCAGGAACCCCAATCGGGCTGTTGCTCCTAGAGACTAATTCGCATTGAGGACTCGAAGAATGGGCGATGGGCTCGGATACTGAGCATTCCGCAATTCACTAGATTCGAATCGTCACTGCGGGGAACCGGCTTCATCCAACATCAAGTTCTAGCGGAGCACTGCACGGGCGCCCTCCTTAACTTCCACTCCAGGGAAAAACACGGCATCCGCCCACAACATCCTTCCGGTCTGCTGATCGACCAGTACTGACCTGAGATCCCATAACTCAAACCCGAGAGTATTCAAATCACAAATCAATTCTTTGTAACTGGATTGGCCCGCATAGAGGGGGACAAACAGCATTTCCAAGTGCAGACCGACCACCCTGCTCCACAGACCCGTCGCACCTTTCAGCACTTCGCCCTCGTATCCCTGCACATCTGCCTTGATGAAAAGGTTCGAGTCGGGCTGGAGATAGCCGGTCCCAATCGTATCTAACCGACGTAGAGGTACGCGCTCGGTGCGAACATACTTGGAATCAGGTCCGAGCCTCAGATGAGAATCGAGCATCGGTAAGACGGAAGTGCTGATCGAGTTGCCCGCCAGGTGCAACTCGATCTCGCCATCTTCCGCTCCGATTGCCGCCTTTGGCGCGACTTCCCACAGTGGATCGAGACTCGCCACATGCAACAGTTGGTCTCTGGCCTCGCTCTGTGCCTCGAATGAGACAATCCGCCCACGATAGCCAAGTTTGCGCAGTGATTGGGCGAATTGTCCGATGTTCGCGCCAACGTCGAAGACCAGATTTACCTCATGGGTCTCAAGCATCCTTCCGAGGCGGAATGCCTCGCATTGCAGCGGGTAAAAACGTCGCACATCATAGCCAAAGCTATGGAACCTGCGCTTTGCAAATGATTTAATGGCACTCATGCAATGGCGATTCTACGTCTAACTGTTTGCCTTCTTCAATTGCGAGGTGTGGCTCTGGCAGGCGCCATACTATCTGTACCTACACGATAAATTGCTCTAATCCGCTTCAAAGCGAACCCGACTCTGATCTCTGTTCACCACAGAATGTTTTAGAAACCGCCAGTCATCCCGTTGCGGGAAATCATTGCGATAGTGCGCACCCCGACTCTCTTCGCGCGCGAGTGCAGAACAAACAATCAACTCGCCAACCGCATGCAAATTCCGTAATTCGAGCGACGGACGATCTGCAATGGCCGGAATCTGCACACACATCTGCTTGAGTTCCACTTCAGCTTGCTGCAAGCCGGAAGCGTCGCGCAACAATCCGGCCTTCTGCCACATCACCTGCTGCAATTGCTGTAGAAGACGATCGACATTCTCAACCCGAGATGATGACTGCGAATCATCCGCAGGAATCTCGCTTGCAGCCGTAAGCTCTGGTTCATCGCGCATAGCCTCCGCCGCGCGTGCGCCAAAAACCAGTCCTTCAAGCAGAGAATTGCTGGCGAGACGATTGGCTCCATGAACTCCGGTGCAAGCCGCTTCGCCTGCGGCATAAAGACGCTTCAGCGAGGTCCGTCCGTTCACATCCGCCTTAACGCCTCCCATAAGATAGTGCGCTGCCGGACGAACCGGAATCGGATCGCGGCTCAGGTCCAGACCATGTTGTGCCAAAAATGCGGAGATACTCGGAAACCTCTTCCCCAAATCGACACCCTGCACATGTCGCATATCCAGATAAACGGGCAACTCCTCCCCGTTTTTACCAATGCCTTCGCGTGTAATCGCGCGAGCCACAACATCGCGTGGCGCAAGCTCTTCCAGACGATGGTAGCGTTCCATGAATCGCTCGCCGCGCGAATTTCGCAGATAAGCGCCCTCGCCGCGCAGCGCTTCCGACAGCAGAAATCGCGGCACGCCGGGCAGGCTCAGCGCCGTAGGATGAAACTGATAGAACTCCATGTCCGAAATATCAGCCCCGGCACGATACGCCATGGCAATACCATCACCCGTGGCCACCGCAGGGTTCGTCGTATCGCTATACACCTGCCCCGCCCCGCCGCTCGCCAGCAACACAGCACGCGCGCGAATCGCGTGCAGTTGCCCATCATGGTCGAGTACAGTCAGGCCGACGACCTCGCCCCCCTCCACCAGCAGATCAACGCACATCGCCCATTCGAGCAGGCTGACATTTTTCATCGCGCGCGCATGCGCCAGCAACGAGCGCCCAATCTCCGCTCCGGTCGCATCCCCATTCGCATGCAGAATGCGATTGCGGCTGTGCGCTCCCTCGCGCGTGAGCATCAATCTGCCGTTATGTCGATCGAACCCCGTGCCCCATTGCAAAAGCTCGTCAACACGCAGTGGACCCTCTTCCACCAGCACCTTTGCCGCTTCGCGATTCACCAGGCCATCGCCGGCGTTCACCGTGTCTTCCAGGTGCTCAGACACATCTTCTTCGCCACCCATAGCAACGGCAATGCCGCCCTGCGCATAGCTCGTGTTCGATTCGCGCAGTTGCTCTTTTGTGATGACGAGGACCCGGGCTGTATCAGGCAATGCAATCGCAGCCCGCAGTCCAGCGATACCCGCGCCAACGATCACATAATCAGCTTCACGAGAAATTTCCATAAAATTTGAGGCTAACATTCTTAGACTCACCGTCACGCCTCGAAGATGCAGCGCACACGCCTGCGATACGATGAGAAGAACGTGCCTGCGATTCAAGTCAAAACAGCGTCAGCCAAATATCCCGTGCTGGTCGGCAGTGGCATCTTGCCGACTCTCTACCGCCGACTGCCAAAAAGAAATCATGTCTTCGTCCTTACCTCGCCGGAGATTTGGGCCTTGTGGTCAAAACGTTTTTTGGCTTCTTTTCCAAAAGATATCCAGCCCTCCGTCCTCTTCCTGCCCGCCGGTGAACAGCACAAGAGGCTGATCCACGTAGAGCGTCTGGCCTCTGAACTGGCCTCCGCAGGCGCTGACCGTAGCTCATTGTTGGTCGCTTTTGGTGGCGGCATTATCGGCGATATGGGTGGCTTCCTTGCCGCTATCTACATGCGCGGTATCGACTACATCCAGATGCCATCAACGCTGCTCGCGCAAGTGGATTCATCCGTCGGGGGCAAGACCGGAGCTAATCTCGCAGTCGGCAAGAATCTCATCGGCAGCTTCCATCATCCGCTCGCCGTTTACGCCGACATCGATCTGCTGCAAACACTCTCAACCCGCGAGCTGCGCGCCGGACTCTTCGAGAGCATCAAGGCTGGCGTGATCCGCGACGCTCGGCTCTTCCGCTTTATGGAGCAAAATGTTGCGGCCATTCTCAAGCGCGAAGGCAAAGCGCTCGAATACGTCATTGCAGCCTCGATCCGCATGAAGGCCAACGTCGTCGGAATCGACGAGCGCGAATCCGGCCTGCGCATGATCCTGAACTTCGGCCACACGATTGGCCACGCCATTGAAGCAGCCACGCATTACCGCAAGCTGCTGCATGGAGAAGCCATCGCCTGGGGCATGATTGCTGCCCTGCACCTCGGACGCACGCGAGGGACCATCTCGCCCGCTCAGGCAGACCGGGTCGAATGCGCGATCTTCTCCTACGGTCCACTCCCCGTCTTCAACACCACCACCGCAAAGCTGCTCGAAGCCACATCGCACGACAAGAAAAATCGCGAGGGCAAGCGACGCTTCGTGTTGCCCAATAGCATCGGCAACGCATCCGTTGTAGAAGATGTAACGGATGCGGAACTGACCGCCGCCATCGACTGGATGCTCGCTAAAGTCCGGAAATCGTAATGCAGACTCAGGGCGCACAACCTGCTGGAACCTCAGATGAGCAAAGCGCTGCGCGGGCTGTGCGCGAAATGTTCGACAGCATCGCCCCGCGCTATGACCTCCTGAATCACGTTCTTTCTATGAACGTGGACCGCTTGTGGTGGCGGCGTACCGCGCGCAAATTCCACGACATCCTAGCCCGTCCTGATGCCACTATTCTCGATATCTGTTGCGGCACCGGCGATATGACAATGGCGCTCGCGCGCCATCGGCCCACAAACAGCAAGCCCATTCTAGCCGCCGACTTCTCTCATCAAATGCTGGTCCGCGGCAACGCCAAATTCGCCGGATGCAACATCGTCGCCATTGAAGCCGACGCCCTCCAACTACCGCTAGCTAACGATTCCATCGATCTCATCACCACCGCCTTTGGTTTCCGCAACCTGTCGAACTATCGGGCCGGGCTTGAAGAATTCCACCGCGTGCTGCGGCCCGGTGGCCAGTTCGGCATTCTTGACTTCAGCGAGCCCGGCGGCCTGCTTGGCAAGCTCTACGCCTTTTATTTCCGCCGAATCCTTCCGGCAGTCGGCTCGCGCATTTCCGGCATCTCAGGACCGTATGCTTACCTTCCCGCGTCTGTGCACAAATTCCCTCCGCCCGCCGAAATGCTGCAAGAGATGCGCGGTGCCGGATTCAGCGAAGTCTTATGGCAGTCCTATAGCTTCGGCATTGCCGGGCTCTACCGCGGTGTGAAACCCTAGATAAGCCAGTTCGCCATGCCACAGGCAACCACAGCCGCAAATCTCACTCGCGCCCGCACAGAGAAGCGCTCCGTGGCCCTGGTGTCCGTTCTGGCGGCCGGCGTCATGACGGCGCTGAAGCTCCTCACCGGCTTCCTCACCGGCAGCCTCGGCATGCTCTCTGACGGAGCGCACTCAGGCATTGATCTCGCTGGCGCAGGGCTGACATTCCTCTCTGTCCGTGTCTCAGACAAACCTGCCGACGAGAACCATCCTTACGGCCACGGCAAAATCGAAAACGTCTCTGCCTTCGTCGAGACATTCCTCATGCTGGCCTCGAGCATTTGGATCACCTACGAAGCGATCAGTCGCATCTTCTTCCACTCAGTCGCAATTCGCTATTCCTTCTGGCCGCTGCTCGTGCTTGCGCTTTCCATGGCCGTCGATTATTGGCGTTCGCGTCAGCTCATGGCCGTGGCCAACAAATACAGCAGCCAGGCGCTTGAAGCCGATGCGCTGCACTTCGCCTCGGACATCTGGTCTACCGTCGCCGTCTTTATCGGTCTATGCGCATCCTGGCTTGGAGCGAATCTGCACGTCCCATGGTTGCGCCTCGCCGATCCCTTCGCCGCCATCTGCGTTTCTCTCATGATTCTCTATTTCGGCGGAAAACTCGGCTATCGCACAGTCGGCGCTCTTGTAGATGCGGTGCCCATCGAAATGCGACGCCGTGTCCTGAATGAAGTTCGTCATACTCCGGGCGTTCTGTCCGTCGACCAGGCGCGCATGAGGCGCTCCGGCAATTCGTACTTCGCCGATATCACCCTCTCGCTTTCGCGCCAGATGACCTTCCAGCACACCGAGGATCTGGTGAAAGACGCGACCGCAGCCGTGCAGCGCATTTTGCCCAATGCAGACGTCGTGATCCATACCGTGCCACGGCCCGGAGTCGCGGAAAGCGTCTTCGACAAGGTGCGCGCTGTGGCCGCCCGCAACAATATCGTCCTGCACGATGTCAGCATCCAGTCCATTAACGGCAAGCTACATGTTGAGCAACATATTGAAGTTTGCGAAAAAATGCCGCTGGTCGAAGCCCATAGCTTCGTCAAGCGCATTGAAGACGAAATCCGCGAAGAGCTGCCACAGGTGGAATCCGTGCTCACCCATATCGAAAGCGAGCCGGCGACCATCGAGCATCCGCAGCGGGTCGCCAAAGACCGCGTCATCGAAGAGCATCTGCGTCACGCAGCGTCGCTGTTACCCGAGATCATCGACATTCACGAAGTTGTGGTCACCCGCATGGGAGAGAAGGTTCAGGTCTCCTGCCATTGCACGCTGCCGGATGCAATGGAGATGCAGCGCGTACACGAAGTCATCAGCGCGCTCGAAGACCACTTCAAAATGGAATGCCCCGAAGTCCATCGTGTGCTGGTCCATCCCGAACCGGCCAGTGATAATCGTCACCACTAAAAGGAATGAGCATGATCGCAAGCGCGGAATGGAAAGAAGGAACGCAGTACATAGGACGCACTGAGGTTGGCCACACCATCCCTATTGACGCGGACAGCGCACACACTACCGGCCCCAGCCCCATGGAAGTCGTGCTGACCGCGCTCTGCGCCTGCACTTCGGTCGATGTCGTCAGCATTTTGCAGAAAAAGCGCGAGCCCCTCACCAGCCTCATCGTCTCGGCTGAAGCACAGCAAGCCCCCGCTCCTCCGCGCACATTTACACATATCCGCCTCACCTATCGCATCAGCGGAAAAGTTTCGAAAAAGGCAGCGGAAGATGCCGTCTCGCTCTCAAAGAACAAATACTGTTCCGTCTCAAGAATGCTGGAGAAAAGCGCTGCCATCGAATTCACCATCGAATACGCCGACGGAGCAACAGGCGAATGATCGGCTTCTTTCGCCTCGTACTCGTGGTGTTACTCCTGTGCGTCGTCGCTCTTCTTTCCGCAGTCATCACCATGCACTTCGCCATCCACGGAGCCGAGGTTTCCGTGCCGGATTTCCGCGGACTTATTGTAGCCGACGCAATTCGCAAAGCCGCATCGCTCGATTTGAACCTGAGCGTGGACAATCGTTTCTACAGCGCCGAGATGCCTGCCGGGCGCGTTCTAACCCAGGCTCCTGCCCCCGGCGCAGTAGTGCGCCGCGAGTGGCGTCTTCGCGTTACCCAAAGCCTGGGGCCGCAGCGAATCCCAATTCCAAAAGTGATCGGCCAACCGGAAAGAGCGGCGACCATCGCCATTCGCCGCGCCGGACTTGATCTGGGCAATGTCGCGCGGATGCCCTATGCCGGCGCGCCGGAGGGGGCGGTCATCGCACAGAACCCCGCACCCGATGCCGAAGGCGTGGAGCGCCCGAGCATGAGCCTGCTGGTCGCTGACACAGCAAACGCCCAGGCAGACGGCGTTGTCATGCCCGATCTCACCGGCCAGCTTTTTTCCGTCGCAGCCGCAGCCGTAACTCACGCTGGACTCAAGCTCGCGCCTGCAATCAATGTCTCCGCCAGCATTCCATCAATCTCTTCAGGAAACGGAGCACAAACTCCGGCGGCGCCTGTGCCTCCGGGCACAGTGATTAGTCAATCCCCAGTCGCTGGCTATCGCGTCGACGCCAGCACTCCGATCCAACTGGCCGTGACGCATTAGCAAAACCAGTCGTCTGCCCGCATCTCGATTTTGAAGCTCTTACATCAGGCAGTTCTGCCAGGAACAAGCTGGCAATTTTCCCAGTTACAAGCCCCATACGCAAAGGGCTTTCCTGTTTGTGTAGGCTTTTTCAGGCCCAATTCCGACAAAAGGAGAAAAGTTCCATGCTTACCTACATTCTCTTTGCCGTGCTGCTTGCGTTCCCGTTGGCTTTGTACACGCCCGGACCGGGCGGCGGCATGCCCTCGCCAATTGGGCAGTAACGGCCCAATAGAAAGGGTGGTGGTCAGTTCAGGCGTGCCGGATGAGAAGAGCAGCAAAGAAGCCGTCGCAGGCGTGAACACCCGGAAGTGTCCGTAGACAGCCGTTAACGAGCGCCGTTTTACGCAATGTCTTCGCGCCTTCAGGGAGGAGAATCCCGGCACGCTCCAGCCGCTCGACTTCTCCATCGATCCGGACGAGTTTGAAATCATCGCGACCGCGAAGACACTCGTGAATGACGGTTTCATTCTCCTCCGGCTCTAGAGAGCAGGTAGAATACAGCAGCCGCTCGCCTGGGCTGACGCCGCGCATGACCGATTTCAGGATCGCCACTTGCCGCTCATGTTGCCGCTTCAGTTCTTCCGGTCTGAGCCGATGGCGGATCTCCGGATTGCGGGCCAGCGTCCCGGTGCCGCTGCATGGGGCGTCGCACAGCACCAGATCGAACTCCGGCTCCAGCTCCTTCTTTGCGATGTCTGCCAGCCGAAAATCGATGTTGGCCTGGTTCCGCAACGTGCGCTGCATGTCACTAAGGCGCTTCTTGCTGACGTCGCAGGCCGTGATCGATGCACTGGGATTGCGTTCCGCAAGAATCGCGGCCTTGCCTCCGGGTGCGGCACAGGAGTCTAGTATCTTCAGGCCAGGCCCGGCAAGTTCTGCGACCAGTTGCGAGCCTTCATCCTGAATCCGCACCCGGCCTTCGCGGAAAGCGGCGGTGGATGAAACATCACCGCGCGTCACTGTGCGAACGTTCGCCAAAAATCTGGCAGGCGCAAGCTCAACGCCTTCTGCCAGCAGCTCCTGCTCAGCCTCCGTTTCGAGCAGGCGAACAAATGTTGGCGCAGGCTGCTGGTCGTATTCGCAGATCTGCCGTGCTGCTTGTAATCCGAAATTGCTGACCCATCGCTCGACCAGCCATTCAGGATGCGCACATATGGCGGCCAGTTCTGTTGTATTCGTAACCGTATCGGGTACTTTTTTCCTGGACTGCGCAGCAATCTTTCGCAGGACCGCATTCACCATGCCCGCCGCATATGGCTGGCCTCCGGTCTTTGCGAGCTCGACACTTTCTCCAATCGCAGCATAGACAGGCACGCGGTCGAGATAAAGTAACTGAAAAGCTCCAAGCCGAAGAGACACTCGCGCTATGGAATGCAGCCGGGTTTCGGGCCGCGCCAGCAGAGATTTGATATTCGCATCGAGAGCAATCTGCCATCGCAGAGTGCCCATGACAAGATTTGTGGCCAGATTGCGGTCTTGCGGCGACAGCCTTTCTATGGCGGGCCGGTGCAAAAGCTCATCGCTGTGGCCCGAACCGCGCTCCAGCGTCAGCAGAATTTCAAAAGCTGCGGCACGTGCTGGCGCTACGTGGCTCATCCCAGGCGGTCGCCGCTTTTGAGCTGATATCCGTGAAGGAAGTCCGCCGCAGCCATACGCTTTTTGCCTTCAGGCTGGACCTCAAAGATTTCGAGACGGCTGTTTTCACTGCAATCTACAAAGAGCCGGTTGCGCTCCACGCGCACCTCAGTTGGAACGCTCTGCTCGCCACGCAGTTCCATCGGCATCATGCGATGCAGTACCAGCTTCTTGCCCCGAAAAAGCGTGTAGGCTCCAGGCCAGGGCTGAAATCCGCGCCAGCGGTTATAAATCCCCATTGCCGGACGCTCGAAATCCACCAGCCCGTCTTCCCGCTTCAGGATCGGCGCAAGCGTGGCCAGGGAATCATCCTGCTTTTTCGGCGTAATCGTGTCCGCGTTCAATCCTTCCAACGTTTCTGCCATGAGCGGCGCGCCCATTTCCGCAAGCAGCGGAAAAATGTCCTCGGCCGTCTGATCGGGTGCAACCGGCAGCTCGCGCTGCAGGAGCATGTCACCCGTATCCAGGCCCTCGTCAATCCGCATGGTGGTTGCGCCGGTTACCGGCTCACCATTGGCCACCGCCCACTGGATGGGCGCCGCTCCGCGATACTTTGGCAGCAACGACGCGTGCAGGTTCAGGTTGCCGTGTCGCGGAAGGTCGAGCATCCACTTCGGAATGATGCGGCCATAGGCGACAACGATGATCGCCTCCGGCTGGATCGCTTCCAACTGCGTGCGAAACTCCGCGTTGTTCTTGATCTTTTCCGGCTGGACTACTGATAGGCCGGCTTCGAGCGCGGCCTGCTTTACCGGCGGAGCCAGCAGTGACATGCCGCGTCCGCTGGGGCGGTCCGGCTGCGTCACGACAAGCTGGATGTCATGCCCGGCATGCAGCAGCGCCTTCAGCGTGGGAACAGCGAACCGCGGCGTGCCGCAAAAAACGAGACGCATTGGCTACCACTCGCCATTTTTCTGCATTTTTCGGATTTTGCGCAGAAGCAGGTCGCGCTTCAGCCCGCTTACGCGAAAGATGAAGAGAATGCCGTCGAGATGGTCGATCTCATGCTGCATGGCGCGGGACAGCAGTTCCTCGCCATCGAGCTCGAACCATTCGCCATTTGCATTCTGGGCGCGCACGCGCACCTTGAACGCGCGCGATACTTTTTCACGAATCTCAGGCAGGCTCAGGCAGCCTTCTTCCTCACTCTGCTTGCCTTCTTTGTGAATGATCTCCGGATTAATAAGGACAATTTTTTCTTCAGGATTTTTTTTGAAGCTGAGGTCAATCACGGTCAGCCGCTTGGAAAGGCCAATCTGCGGCGCGGCCAGCCCGATGCCCTGCGCCGCATACATCGACTCGAACATATCATCGACCAGCGACCGCAGTTCATCGTTGAACTCGGTCACCGGCTCGGCGGGTTTCTGTAGAATCGGGTCGGGGTATTTGACAATCTCTCGAATCATTCTTCCGGAACTCAATAGGCGCGAATCTGCTCCACGTAACCGTCATAGTTACGTTTCAATTCCCGCAGTGAATCGCCGCCGAATTTCTCAAGCACTAGCCGTGCAAACGCCAGCGCCACCATCGCCTCAGCAGCGACACCTGCCGCCGGAACAACGCACACGTCACTCCGCTCATACGCAGCCTTCGTGACTTCGCGTGTGTCGAAGCGGACAGATTGCAACGGTCTACGCAGCGTGGAAATTGGCTTGAGATAGCCGCGCACGATCACGTCTTCCCCATTGGAAATGCCGCCTTCGACGCCTCCGGCATTGTTGTGCTCGCGGGTAAAGCGCGTAGGCCTGCCGTTCACCGGCCCGCTGCTGTAGCCGATGGCATCATGCACATCCGAGCCAAATGATTCTGCCGCAGTCACACCGCGCCCAATCTCGACCGCCTTGACTGCCTGCAATGACATGACCGCTTGCGCCAGAATGCCGTCAAGCCGCTCGTCCCAGTTGGTATGCGTACCGATGCCGGGGGGCGCTCCGTGAATCACCACCTCGAAAACGCCACCGACGGTGTCGCCCGTGCGCAAGACTTTATCGACTTCCGCCTTCATGCGCTCTTCGGCTTCAGGATCAACGCAACCCAGCAGCACTTCATCCTTGGCGCGCAACGCGGCAATTTCGTCCCAGCTTGCGTCGCGCTCAAGTTCAGCATGGCCAACACGAATCACATGGCTGGCTACATCAATTCCCAGATGAAGAAGCAGTTGCTTTGCCAACGCTCCGGCTGCAACGCGCGCGGTTGACTCGCGCGCTGAAGCCCGTTCCAGAACATAGCGCGCATCGGGGAAATCAAACTTCAGTGCACCGGCAAGATCGGCATGACCGGGACGCGGCGATGCAACGGCCTTGTGTTTCGACGGGTCACCAACCTCGACCGGCAGGACATCGGTCCAGTTCTTCCAGTCTCGATTTTCAATTTCCATCGCCACCGGCGAGCCGATGGTCTTGCCGTGCCGCACTCCGGAGAGGATGTGCGCGGTGTCCTGCTCGATGCGCATGCGTCCGCCACGGCCATAGCCCTGCTGGCGGCGCCACAGTTCGCGATTGATGAATTTTGTATCGACGTCAACGCCTGCGGGCAGCCCTGAAACCAGGGCAATCAGACTCTCGCCGTGTGACTCACCTGCAGTGGAAAAACGTAACATGTGCGTGCTGTGCCAGCTTTGATTGTAGCGCAGCGCGCAGGGCTTTTATTCTCCCGTGAGCCACGCGTACTGCGCGTCTGTCAGAGGAACAACCGACAATCTGCCCTGGCTCACCAACGGCGAATCGGCGAACATTTTGTGCGCCTTGATCTCGGCCAGGGTATGCGGTGTCTTGATCGGTTTGCCCGCTTTGATGCGCACGTTGGGGACCTTGGGATTTGTTGCGTCTACTGATATGACCTTCGCTGTGCCTACAGCCGTTTTTTCGTCACCGGTGTGATAGATGACTAGCTTTTCACCGGGTTTCATGCCGCGCAGAAACCTCACCGCAGCAGGATTGGTTACACCATCCCAAGTGGTTTCGTCGTCGTGTTCCAAATCGTTGAAGGAATACACCGTAGGCTCAGTCTTCAGCAGGTAGGACATTGGTTTCCTCCTCAGGCTCGGGTTCCGTCGCCGGTTGCTGCTCATTCAGATAGCCGGCCGTGTTCAACAACGGTCTCTCCAGCGCGCGCACCCAGTCAGTCAGTTGCCCCGGGTCGCGTCCCTGCGCTTCGGCGCGCGCGAACTCGCTGCGCATGGTCTGCATCTTGGCGTCGAGATCATCGAGATAGTGCAGCAGCAGCGCTTCAGGAATCATGGGCAGCTTGGGTGAGCCGAACTCGTACTTGCCATGATGGCTCAGAATGATGTGTTCGACCAGTATGCGCAGATTGTCGGGAAAATCCGGAAGATTGGCCAGCTTTCTCTCGACCATCGAAATGCCAATCGTAATATGGCCGACAAGCTGGCCTTCGAGCGTGTAGTCGAAGCTGGTTCCCCAGCGCAGTTCGCGCAGCTTGCCGATATCGTGCAGAACAACACCGGTCAGCAGCAGGTCGCGGTTGATTTCCGGATAGTGTCGAGCCGCCATGTCGCTGATGCCGAGCAGCGAGACAATGTGCTCCAGCAGGCCGCCAATCCATGCGTGGTGCATGCTTTTAGCAGCGGGCGCATTCTTGAGCGCAGACGCAATCTCCAGATCGTCAAGGAAGGCATACAACAGGGTCTGCAGATGCGGGTTCGTAAAGCTTGCGACAAAACCCTTCAGTTCTGACCACAGATCGTCAACATTACACGAGGTTCGAGGGACAAAATCGCCAAAGTCGTATTTGCCTTTGTCGCTGTCTTCGGGTCTTGCCTTGCGGATTTTGTCGATCTTGATCTGAAGCTTGTCCTGATAGCGGCAGACCTGCCCCTGCACCTTGACGACCTCGCCCTGCCCGAATTCATCAACCACCGCGGCGGCTTCCCATATCCGGCACTCGATCTGACCTGTGCAGTCAGAGATGGAAATGGCAAAGTAAGGCACGCCCTCGCGGGTGCTCCGCGTCTGCTTCTGCGCGACCGCGAAGAAGCCTGTCACCGTTTGATTTTCGAGCTTTCCTAAGTCCGCGACGAACAGGTCTTTCATCAGGGTTATGGTTGTTGCGAAGGCTGCTGTGTGGTAGGCGATCCATTTGTTGGAGCAGGCGCGGAAGGAGGAGGCGTACGCGGGCCTTCCGGATTCGGCACAGGCTCGGGCTTCGTCTCTTTCTTTTCCTTCGCTTCGTCTGAGAGCCGCGTTTTCTCTGTTGGCTTTGGCCCCTTCTTCGCCTTCGAGGTATCGCCGTTCAATCCCAGCGGAGTTGCTTGCTCCTGGCGGGTAGCCAGTTCATCCTGGCTCTCAGGCGCTGGAGCGAATGGATCGGTTTTGTCTTTCGCCTTCTTTGGCTTGTGTTCCTTGGCCCGGTCGGAGAACCTCGTCTTCTCAGTCTTCTGCTCCATCGGCTGGTTCTCTACCGTTCCATCAGGCCCTACAACCTGCACATTCTGCGGAACTGTGTTGCTCGCCACCTGGGTGGCGCCGGCGTCTTCTGTTTTGGTTGGAGCCGCAGGCAAAGTCTCTCGCGGGGCTTGGCCGAAGCGAATCTTTTCTTTCTTGCCGGGCTTCTCCACGCCGGCCACCTGCGAGCTTGCTGCGGGCGGCTGAACAGGAGTAGTCGAAGCAGTGGCTGGAGCTGCTGTTTGAGCTGCACTCGCAGTCTGCGTAGTCGCAGCAGCTTGCGCTTGCGGCGCTTCTGCAAGGGATGGCACATTTGCCGGAGGGGCACTGGCTGTTTCAGTCGCAGGTTTCGCCTTCACGCCCTTCTGACGGAACCGTGTCCGCTCTACGTTCTTCTTCTTTTTTCCTGTGGGAGGGGCATAGGCGCTATAGGTCGTCGTGGGCTTGACCTCATTCGGCGTTGCCGCAGAATCTTCATAGCCCTCTTTCACCTCAACATAGGAATCTTCGCGCAGCTTCGTCAGGTATTGGCGCAATGCAGGCGCCATCTTCTGACTGTAAATTGCATCTTCCACCTGCGGTTCAACGTCTTTGAGCGGCTGAACACCGCCCGGTGTATGGTCCGTCACTTTAAGAATGACGAACCCCTGCTTGGTGCGGATCGGCTGCGTATATTCACCAGGTTTCAAGCTGAACGTCTGGTCTTCAAGCACCTTGGCCAGCTGTCCGCGCTTAAATTCACCAAGCTCTCCGCCCTCAGCCGCCGTGGGACCGCCCGACTCCGTCTTGGCCAGTTGCGCGAAGTCCGAACCCGACTTCAGTTGAACTGCAATGTCGTCGGCTTTCTTTTGCGCTGCCGCCACTTGCGCAGCATCGTCCGGGTTCGCCGTTGGAACCAGAATTTCGCTGAGTTTCACCTGCTCAGGCTGGTTGAATTCTTCTTTGTGCGCATCGTAGTACTTCTGCACGTCGGCCTGACCCAGGTTGAGGTGCCTTCCCACCTCGTCGCGAATGACCGTGGAGGTAATGATGCCCTCGCGGATATGCTGCTTAAAATCCTCAAACGAAACCCCTTGCGACTCCGCTGCCTTCTGCAGGTCATCCATGCTGTCAAGGTGGTTCTGCTTGCGGATGTCGTCCAGCCGCTTGACCGTCTCCGTCTCGCCTGAAATGCCCAGCTCTTTGCCCTTGGACAGAAGCAGTTGCTGATCAATCAGGTCGCGCAACAGGTCGTGCCTCGCTTCAAAAAGCTGCTGCTGCGACCACCCCTGCTGCTGACCCTGGCTCTCCAGTTCCTGGTCGGCACGCTGATAGTCTGACTTGCTGATGACCTGGTCGTTGACACGCGCGATGATCTCTTCTACCACCGTGCCCTGGTATTGCGAAGCCTGAGTGGCCGGGGCCGGAGTTTTAGCCGCGGTTTGACCGATGGCTGGAACTGCCAGAAAGACGATGCCTGCAGCGAACGCGGCCGGAAGGGACAAGGATCGATAAATCATCTGTATACGTCTCGACTGCGCGCGGCGTGAACTGGTTAGCCTGCTTCCTGAAATATCCCGCGCGCGCTTTCAACATTGTAAACACATGCAGGTCAGCAGGCCAGCTAACAGGTGGCGCTAACTTTTCGGCTTGCTATACTGTCCATAGGATTGCCCAGAGGGTCCTCGCAATCATGCATTCCCGCACACGTCGCACCGCCTTTAGCCTTGTAGTCTTTTTTTCCGCCTGCGGTCTTGCAGGCATGATTGTCAGCCAGAAAGTCGGCGCGCAATCCAGTTCCGACGAATCGCAGTTCCGCGACAGCCTCAAGCAGTTCACCAGCGTCTATGACGTGGTTGCGCAGAACTACGCCGAACCGCTGAACGGCGACAAGCCCGACAAGGCCATATATGACGGCGCGATTCCGGGCATGCTGCGCGTGCTCGACCCGCACTCGAACTTCTACGACCCCAAGGCCTACGCCAGAATGCGCGAAGACCAGCACGGCAAATACTACGGCGTGGGCATGACCATCCAGCCGCAGAATGTTGGCGGCGTGCAGCGTATCGTTGTCCTTTTCCCCTATGAGGGGACGCCATCTTACAAGGCAGGCGTGCGGCCGGGTGACGTCATCATCTCAGTTGACGGCAAGACGACGGACAACCTCGGTTCTGAAGAAGTGGCGAACATGCTGAAAGGCCCCAAAGGAACGCATGTTCATCTGACCGTTTCCCGTGAGGGCGCCGCGGCGCCGCTCACTTACGATCTGGTTCGTGATGAGATTCCGCACCCCAGCATCGACCTCAAGGAAGAGATTCGTCCCGGCATCGGCTACATCCACATCACGCAATTCCAGGAAGCGACGGGCCGCGAAGTGGCAGACGCTCTTGATAGCTTCGGCCCCGACCTGAAGGGTCTTATCCTTGACCTCCGCGGGAACCCTGGCGGCCTGCTCACGGAAGCCGTCTCCACCTGCGACAAGTTCCTGAAAAAAGGTCAGGTCATCGTTTCCCAGCGCGGACGCGCCTTCCCTGAACAGACCTACCATGCCATGCACGGCAATGGCGGCAGAGACTATCCCGTTGTCGTTCTGGTGAACCACGGAACCGCATCCGCAGCCGAAATCGTTAGCGGCGCGCTGCAGGACCACGACCGCGCGCTGGTTGTCGGCGAAACCACATTTGGCAAAGGCCTGGTGCAGACTGTTTATCAGCTTTCAGATAACACCGGCCTCGCGCTTACGACCTACCACTACTACACGCCCAGCGGACGCCTGATCCAGCGCAACTATAACGGCGTTTCGCTGTACGACTACTACTACAACCACGACCAGCCGCAGGACACGAAAGACCGCGAAGTCAAGCTGACCGACTCCGGACGCACCGTCTACGGCGGTGGCGGCATCACTCCTGATTACAAGATCAGCACGCCAAAATCCACGCCGATCGAGGAAGACCTGCTTGCCCACTACGCCTTCTTCGATTTCGCGCGGCACTACCTGGCCAATCGCACCGTCAACAAAGACTTTCAAGTCGACGACAACGTTATGGCCGATTTCAAGCAGTTCCTCGGCACACAGGACATCAGCTACACCGACCAGGACCTGAACGCCGTCATCGACTGGGTAAAGGCCAACATCAAGGCGGAAATTTTCACCACGCAGTTCGGCCAGGTGGAAGGATTGAAAGTCCGCGCCGCCTGGGACCCAATGATCAGCCAGGCCCTCACCTACCTGCCGCAGGCAGGCACGCTCGAACAGACTGCTGAGAAAATCGATTCGCAGAAGACTGTGACCGCCAAGAATGTGCCGGCAAGCCCAGCTATCGAATAAATAATTTAATCCAAAAACAAAGGGCAGGCGTTCTCGCCTGCCCTCTTGTTTTGCAAATCAGCCTTACGCCTTGCCAATCACCTGTGCGACAGTCTCGCCAATAGCAGCAGGACTTTCGACCACATGAATACCCGCAGCCTTGAGCGCTTTCATCTTCTCAGCGGCAGTACCCTGTCCACCTGAGATGATCGCTCCGGCATGGCCCATGCGGCGTCCCGGAGGGGCAGTTTGCCCAGCGATGAAGCCCACCACCGGCTTCTTCACATGCTGTTGGACATATTCAGCAGCTGTCTCTTCCGCCGTTCCACCGATTTCGCCAATCAGGATGATCGCTTCCGTCTCCGGGTCCTCATTCAGCAGCTTCAGCGCATCAACGTGCGTGGTGCCGACAATCGGGTCGCCACCAATGCCGATGGCGGTCGATTGCCCGATCCCGCGCTGCGTCAACTGGTAGACAGCCTCATAGGTCAAGGTCCCAGAACGCGAGACAATCCCGATGTTGCCTTCTTTGTGGATGCGGCCGGGCATGATGCCAATTTTGGCCTTGCCGGGCGAGATCACACCGGGGCAGTTCGGCCCAACCAGCCTGGACTTCGAGTGCTTGAGCACGCTCCAGACCTTCACCATGTCGTTGACCGGAATGCCTTCCGTGATGCAGATAATCAGCGGAATGCCAGCTGCGTTTGCTTCGAGAATCGCGTCCGCAGCGAACGGCGGGGGCACAAAGATGACAGTCGCATTCGCGCCGGTTTCCGCAACAGTCTTCTCGACCGTGTCAAAAACAGGCCAGCCTTCGTGGATGGTTCCACCCTTGCCTGGCGTCACGCCGCCGACAACCTTCGTGCCGTATTCGGCACAACCCTTCGCGTGAAAGGTGCCTTCTTTGCCGGTTATGCCCTGCACAATGAGGCGAGTGTTTTTATCTACCAGAACAGCCATCTTTACTTGCCTCCTTTTGCAGCGGCGACCACCAACTCTGCCGCATCTTTCATCGTTGCGCCAACAGAAAACTTCAGGCCTGACTCCTGAAGAATCTTCCTGCCTTCATCCACATTCGTGCCTTCAAGGCGAAGGACGATCGGTAGCGTTACGTTCAGCTTCTTTGCGGCCGCAACAACTGCCGTTGCCAGCACATCCACACGCAGAATGCCACCAAAAATATTGATGAAGATGGCCTTCACATTCTTGTCCGCCAGCAGGATGGCGAAGGCCGCTTCAATCTGCTGCTGGTTCGCGCCGCCGCCCACGTCGAGAAAGTTCGCCGGCGAGCCGCCCGCGTACTGGATGATGTCCATCGTCGCCATCGCCAGGCCGGCGCCGTTGACCATGCAGGCGATGTTGCCGTCGAGCTTGATGTAGTTCAGCGCATACTTTGACGCTTCAACTTCCAGCGGGTCTTCCTCGGCAACGTCGCGCAGCTCCTTCAATTCCTTGTGGCGGAACATCGCGTTATCGTCGAAGTTGATCTTGCAGTCGAGCGCGAAGAGCTTGCTGTCCTTCGTCGTGATGAATGGATTGATTTCAAGCAGCGAAGCATCGGTGTCAACATAAGCCTTGTACAGGCCCATCATGAACTTGACCGCCTCGTTGATCTGCGTTGGTTGCAGCCCCAGCGCAAAGGCAAGCTCCCGCGCCTGGTACGGCTGGAAGCCAACTGCAGGATCGATGTATGCCTTGTGGATCGCTTTCGGGTCCTTCGCAGCGACTTCTTCAATATCCATGCCGCCGGCCTGCGACGCCATAAAGACCAGCTTGGCAGCAGCGCGGTCGAGCACGATACCGAGATACAGCTCACGATCAATCGCCGCCGTCTCTTCAATCAGCAGGCGCTGCACCTTCTGCCCCTGCGGGCCGGTCTGGTGCGTCACCAGTTGCATGCCGAGAATCTGCTTGGCATACTGCTCGGCTTCGTCAAGGTTCTTCGCCACTTTCACGCCGCCGCCCTTGCCGCGGCCTCCGGCGTGGATCTGCGCTTTCACGACAACGCCACTGGCGCCGCCGGAAAACAGCCTCTTGGCCACGTCGAGCGCTTCGTCGAGCGTGTTGGCCACTTCACCCCGCGGCACGGCAACGCCGTATTTCGCCAGGATGTCTTTCGCCTGATATTCGTGGATTTTCATAGCTTGTAGGGCCGCAGACTTGTCCCGGCGCGGGCATAAACCATGCATTAACGGGAAATTACGGCTGATATTCCATAGTACAGTTTGCAGTCCCCGCTTGTCAGGTCATGGCGTTATGGATAGGGATCAGTTTGATTTGGTTTCGTAAGGGCATGGCTTCAGCCATGCCGCAAAAACAGCAGAGTGAATGCGGCTTTGAGGTAACGCGGGTTGCTTCATATGGCTGTTCGGTAGACCATTTAGCGGCAAGGTAATCATTTCAGTACAGCGTCAATTTCGGTACGATGGCAGACAGATGGCCATCGTGAAAGACCTCAGTGAAGAACAGCGCGCGCTCACGCGTGAAGAGGCACGCTCCGCTCTGCGCGAGATGCTGACCGGCAACACCAGCGATGCCGAGATTGCAGCGCTGCTCACCGCCATGGCGCGGCGTGGCGAAACCGTCGACGAGCTGACCGGCTTTGCCGAGACCATGCGTGAACTGGCCATCCCCGTCCCGTTGACTGACGAGGAGCGAGCGCAGCTCATCGACACCTGCGGTACTGGCGGCGATGGCTGCGGCACCTTCAACATCTCAACTGGCGCAGCATTGGTCGCAGCCGCAGCCGGGGCCAAAGTCGCCAAGCACGGCAACCGCGCCGTTACGTCAAAGTGCGGTTCAGCGGACGTGCTGGAAGCCCTCGGTATCGCCGTAGCCCTGCCGCCTGAGCTGGCGGTTGAATCACTGCGCACCGCCGGATTCATGTTCCTGTACGCGCCGGCTCTGCATCCGGCGATGAAGCGCGTTGCCCCTGTCCGGCGCGCGCTCGGTTTCCGCACCATCTTCAATCTTGCTGGGCCGCTTACGAATCCAGCGGCGGCCCCAGCGCAGATCATGGGAGTTTTCGCTCCCGATCGTGTCCCTGTCGCTGCCGAGACGATGCTGCGCCTCGGCATCCGCCATGCCTTCGTCGTGCACGGCAGCGATGGGCTGGACGAGCTGACAGTTACAGGCGCGAGCCATGTGGCTGAGGTACGAGGGACAGGGAACAGGGGACAGGGAATCGGGTCGGCAATGCGGCTGCTGGAAATCCTGCCTGAAGACGCGGGGTTGCCGCGCTCCCCTATTTCCGCCCTGGCTGCTGCTGAGAGTGCCTCGGAAAATGCGGCCATTCTGGAGCGCATATTCGTCGGCGAACGCGGCGCAAAGCGCGACATCGTTATCTTGAATGCAGCAGCCGCGCTGGTTGCCGCCCGGATAACCGCCGACCTGCGCGAAGGCATCGCGCGCGCGACTGAAGCCATTGACTCCGGCGCAGTTCGCGATACCGTGAAGAAGCTGCGTACATTTGCGCAGAAAATCCAGTAATAGGAGCCAGGCCCTTTTAGAAACCAGGAACTTAAGGCCGACAAGGTTTTCGCGCGGAGGCATCGGGCCTCCACTCTACCCCATATAAATGAATGCCTCTTAGATCCGGAAAAACTGCACAAATTTGACGCTTAACGGCGTGTTGAATACACCTCTATGGTTCGAATATGGTTTGAAAATATTGTCTTGCTTTACATAACCGGAGGCCTTGCGCAGCAAGGTTGGGTAGAAGCACCGGCCTTCAGGCTGGTGAATAGAAATCTCGCTATGGAATGGCCTTTAGGCCCGGCTACCTCTGTGTCAAGCCCTTACGAAGGTAACTTTTGTCGCAAGCCAATAAAAATGAGCAGTTTAAATGAGTCCCACTTGATCTGTTATTTCCCCTCAACCTGCTAAAATAGAACTAAGAGCAAATTAAAGAAACGTCCGCCAAAAAGCGGGCGTTTTTTCATCTCCGGAGAAGAACCGGGACCCCTCATAAGTCATTGAAAACACTCGAAAGCACTTAACCCCAGCAGAATCAGCCACATGGCAGGGAATGATCCCTCGCTAAACTATTGAAAACAATAAGACAACCCACCCAGAGGGGAGGGAAGGGATACCCAATGCCCGCAGCCCGAAAAAACGCCGTTCTACAGCCACTCGCGGGGAGCGATATACTTTGCCAGCATCGGTGAAGGAGATACACAGCATGAAGCTGACCGGATTTCTGACGCGCATGACCATCGCCGCGGTCGCGGTTGGGGCATTGTCCGTGGCGCACGCGCAAGCCATCAAGGTTGACAAGGACAATCGCACCATCGCCGTGACAGCCAGCGACAAGGCGACAGCGGACGCCGATCTCGCCGTTGTGCACATCGGCTTTCAGACTTTTGGCCCTGACGAGCAATCGACTTATGCCAGCGGATCGACGATCTCGAATGCCATCATGGACGCGCTGAAGAAATCCGGCGTTCCCGACAAGGCCATCGAGAGCGAAAACCAGAACCTTGCGCCGAACAACTATCACGATCCTCGTGAATCGGAGATGGACCGTGCGAAGAAGCAGTTTGTGCTCAACCAGTCATGGACAGTCAAGACGAAGCCTGATGACGCGGCGAAAGTCCTTCACACCGCCGTCGAAGCCGGCGCCAACCAGAGCGGCCAGATCGACTGGCAATATCAGGACATGAACGGCCTGCAGGCAAAGGCCGCAGCTGGTGCTCTGGCCAAGGCTCAAGCCATCGCGCAGCAGATGGCGCAGGGGCTCAACGTGAAGCTGGCAGGATTGATCTACGCCAGCAATCAGGCTCCGGAGAGTCCGGTGCGGCCGTTAAATGGCGCTGTCGGTTTTCTTGCCAAGGCTCAAATGGCCGCGCCTGCGCCGCTGGCGATTAACCCGCGCCAGATCGAGGAATCATCCACGGTTTATGCTGTCTTCGCCATTCAGTAGTGCGACTTGCTGTTCCATGGTGCATCGAACAGCATTAGAAACAGATCCTCAAGAATCTTTGGGTAGAAGCGCTGGGCTTTAGCCCAGCGAAACAGCGCGCGAAATGAAGGGCTTCAGCCCTGGGTACTTTTGCCCAAAGCAACGCCTGAATTTATGGAACACGTTTCACAGGACATACATCATGCCTCGCTATGAATATCGTGACCTGCATCCCTCGCCTGAAGCCGAGGACGTCTATCTGCGCTGGATCAACTATCTGGACGAGGAGCTCACCAAGCACAAGAAGCCGGAGCTGCGCGCCGAACTGGTGCATGACAATCTGCACCAGATCATGCTGGGGCGGCCCAAGGGCGGGCGGTTGAACTTCACCCTTACCAGCGAGCTTCCTTTCAACGTCCTGCAGCTCTCGCTCAACTCGGCCAACGTGACACTCGAACCCGAATATTATGGCGACATCGACGAGAAGAAGTATGCCTGCATCAAGCCGCTCATCTACTTCTGGCAAATGTTCGACCGCTCCCCGATTGGGTTGAACCACTGGCTCGGCTTCCGCTTCCGCGCCATGCTGGGTCGGCACATCTTCAAGCACATTGGCAACAACGTGAAGATCTTCCACGGCGTTGAGTTCAGCTTCGGCTACAACCTTGTCATCGAGGACGACTGCGTCATTCACAAGTACGTCATGCTTGACGACCGCGGCGAGCTGATCATCCGCAAAGGCACGTCCATCTCCGACTACGCGTCTGTATACTCGCATGCACACGATCCGATCGACGGCGGCATCGTTGAGAACCGTAAGACGGAGATTGGTCCGCGAGCGCGGCTCACGATTCACTCCTCCGTGATGGCGGGCGTAACGGTTAACGAAGACTCGATACTCGGCGCAAATGGGGTCGCGACCAGGGACATTGCGCCGCACTCGATTGTCGGTGGCGTTCCGGCCAAGCAGCTCAAGACCAAATCCCAGGCGACGCCATTTGCCGACCGCTCAACCTTCAAAGCGAAGGCTTCTACGGGCGAGCACTGCGAGTGAGAATCTTGCCACTATGGCGCGAGTACCTGGACGGTCAGTCCCCTGATACCATCAAGTTTGCGGTATGAGCCAGCAAGAGATTGTTCTTAAGATTTTTCAGTTTGTCATTCTCCTCTTTGCATTGAGCCTGCATGAGGCGGCGCATGCGTGGATGGCGTCCAAGCTGGGCGACCCGACTGCGCGCATGTTGGGGCGCGTGACGCTGAACCCGATGAAGCACATCGACCCCGTGGGCACCATCCTGATTCCGCTGGCCATGCTCTTTCTGCCCTTTGCGCGGGGCCTGCTGATTGGCTGGGCCAAACCCACTCCCGTCACTACGCGAAACTTCAAGCGCATCGTACGCGACGACATTCTGACAACGCTGGCTGGCCCAGTTAGCAATATCCTCGCGGCCGTGGCCTCTCTCATTGCGCTTGTTGTCGTGGCCAAAACAACAGCCACCGGCGCAATGGCTATCAAGGAACTGGCGATGATGGGCGGAATCGACCCGCAGCTGATGGCGTCCAGCCCCATCATTTCGCCGATGATCATTCTCTTCTACCTGGGCATCTGGCTCAATTTGATCCTGGCGGCGTTCAATCTCATTCCGCTGCCCCCGCTGGACGGCTCGCACATCATCCGCCACATGCTGCCCTATGGCGCCCTGCGCGTGTACGATTCGCTGGGAATGATCAGCCTGATCCTCTTCCTGTTCTTCGGCGGCCCGCTCATCAGCATCATGGTCAGCCCCGCATGGGCCGTATTTAACCGTGTGTTGCTGTCGCTCTGACCTTCCCTGGCGCAGATCAAAGTGGCTTCTGATAATCTGCGGGGATTGTGATGAAGCCTCTGCTTTTCGCTCTCTGTGTTTTGTGCGCTTGTGGAACGATGAGCGCGCAGAAGCCCGCCTGGCAGCCTGCGGCAGGGCTAAAGGAAATCCCAATCTGGCCCGGACCTATTCCTGACGCGCAGCCTGTGCCCGGGCCGGAAGTCGATACCACCACGGCAAGCAGCCAGCTGATCGCAGGCAAGCCGCTGATTCGGCTCGGCAACGTAGCGCGCCCGACGATGACGGTGTATCCGCCGAAGGGAAAGAACACGGGCGCGGCAGTGGTGGTGTTCCCCGGCGGCGGGTACACGATTCTTGCCATCGATCTTGAAGGCACGGAAGTTTGCGACTGGCTCACTTCTACAGGTGTGACCTGCATTCTGCTGAAATATCGCGTGCCCAATTCCGGGCCGTACCCAAAGTCGCCGATGGCGCTCGAGGATGCGCAGAGAACACTGGGTCTGGTGCGGCAGCATGCCGCGGAGTGGCATATCGATCCGCATAAAGTTGGCGTGCTCGGCTTCTCGGCGGGCGGCCATCTGGCGGCTGCGATCAGCACGCATTTCGACCGGCGCGTATATAAGCCTGTCGATGCGGCTGATGAGCAGAGTTGCCGTCCGGAGTTTGCTGTGATTATTTATCCCGGCTACCTCGCCATCGCCGATAAGAACTTTGAGCTGAATCCGAATTTACCCGTCATCAAGGACACGCCCCCCACATTCTTACTTCAGACCGAAGATGACCGCGTGGCCCATGTGGAAAGCTCCCTTCGGTATTACGAGGCGCTGAAGGCTGCCGGTGTTCCGGTGGAGATGCATCTGTACACCGAGGGCGTGCACGGCTACGGGCTTCGGCGGACAAAGCTTCCGGTAACCGGATGGCCTCAGTTGGTGGATGTTTGGTTGAAGACGGTTGGGGTGGTTGGGGAGTAAATCACATTGAGGCCCGACTTTGTCGGTGTCTGGCCAGGAATTGCCTTAGCGATAAACATTCGTCGCATTGGCCGACAATGAAGGCAAGAAAACAAAGGGCGAGCACAGAATGATCGAGCGAAGCTCCGAAGTATTCCCAGAACGGAGCGCTTGCGCCGGGGTAATTCGACGAGAATAGCAGCATAAGCATATAGATGAGCCCGAAGGTGCTTGCAGTCCGTACCAATATCCCCAATATGAGCGCCAGTCCGATCGCTAATTCGCCGTATGCGACAAGGAAAGCGATTGCAGTCGCATGCGGCATTACAAGATCCTTGAGCACCGGAACTATGAACGGATAAGCCTCGCCATTCTGCAGAAATCGATTGATCCACCACTCAAATCCACCGTGCAATGTAAACTGCGTGCCGAAAACTTTATATTGGCCGAAAATGACGAATAAAACGCCGACCGCAATCCGCAATACTGCTATGGCGAAGGCATTTCGATCCGTTCCACTATCAGGCGAGCGCATCATTGGCGACCATTCTATCGTTGCCCTTCCGAACCGAATTCGGTGAGGGGCCTTCGATTACGACTTCAGCCTCTTTATCCCGGATGAAATCAGGTTCGACGAAAGTTCCGTAGAATAGAGCAAGCAATTTCTTACGTGAAGGATACGGTGTCGACTTCCTCTTCTGCTCCCTTGAAGCGCGTGCTGAGCGGCATGCGTCCGACTGGCAAACTTCATCTTGGCAATTACATGGGCGCGCTGCACAACTGGGTGCGGCTGCAGCATGATTACGAGTGCTACTTCTTTATCGCCGACTGGCACGCGCTGACGACCGATTACGCCGACACCTCGCAGATCAAGGGTAATACCCGCGAGGTGATTCTCGATTTTCTCGGAGCGGGGCTGACCCCGGAGAAGAGCGTGCTCTTTGTCCAGAGTGATGTGAAGCAACATGCAGAATTGCACTTGCTCTTCTCCATGATTACGCCCCTAGGCTGGCTGGAACGCGTGCCGACCTACAAAGAGCAGCAGGAGAACATCACGGGGAAAGACCTTTCGACATATGGGTTTCTCGGCTACCCGCTGCTGCAGGCGGCAGACATTTTGATCTATCAGCCGGATTTTGTGCCTGTCGGACAGGACCAGGTGGCGCATGTGGAGCTTACGCGGGAGGTGGCGAGAAGGTTTAATCAGTTCTATCCCAGGTCACAGGGTTCAGGGCACAGCGCTCAGGGCTCAGAAATACTTCCGGAGCCGCAAGTTCTCCTGACGCCATCGCCTAAGCTTCCCGGAACCGACGGCCGGAAGATGTCCAAAAGCTATGGGAACACGATTTTGCTCACCGATCCGGAGCCTGTCGTAAGGCAGAAGCTCAAACCCATGGTCACAGATCCGGCGCGCGTGCGGCGCACTGATCCGGGGAATCCGGACATTTGCCCCGTCGGTGATCTGCACAAGGTCTTTTCTTCGCCGGAGACGATGGCTAAGGTCTACGACGGATGCAGGACTGCTTCTATCGGCTGTATTGAGTGCAAAGGCTGGGTGGCAGATTCCGTAGTGCAGGTGCTGCAGCCGATTCAGGAGCAGCGCGCCGGATACGAGCAGAATCCAAAGAAGGTAGACGAGATTCTGGAAGACGGGAAAAACCGGGCGACCACCCGCGCCGAGCAGACAATGGTGGAAGTACGTGCGGCGGTGGGGATTGGGTAGAGCGGCACAATGACAGAAGAAATGAAACCTGAGCAGGATTCCCAAAACCTGGGTGCCCCATCCTTTGCAAAGCAAAGAGTGGAATCTTCGCAGGACTCAACTCAGACAGACTCTCGATCCGCAAGGAAAAAAGACAGCGCCTTCCCCTTCTCCGTCACCGTCGGCAAGGTATATGACGGACCCCTAGACCTGCTACTCGACCTGATTCGCAAGCAGGACATCGACATCTATGACATCCCGATTGCAATAATTACGGCGCAGTTCCTGGCCTATGTCGAGCAATTGAAGGCCACAGATGTGGACACAGCGGGCGACTTTATCTACATGGCGTCGCTGCTGATTCACATCAAGAGCAAGATGCTGCTGCCGCGCTCGCCCGTAGAAACATCCGAAGGCGAAACGGAAGACCCGCGACGCGAGCTGGTAGAGCGCCTGCTGGAGCACGAGCGCTTTAAAAACGCTGCTCAGATGCTGGCGCAGAAACAGGTCATCGAGGAATCAACGTGGTCGAATCCCTCGCTGAAAGAGTTTCGCCACGATGAGGGCACTGAGCAGGAAATTGCTGCCGACACGGTCGATCTGGTGCGCGTCTTCCGCGAAATTCTTGACCGGCTGAAGCAGCGGCCTGTGCTCGATGTGGAAGAGGACGCTGTGACCGTGGGCCAGATGATTGATTATGTGCGGCGGCGGCTGATTACCGAAGACAAGCCGGTAGCCCTGCGGAAGCTGCTGGGGCATGCAAAATCCGAAAAGACTCTAATTGCCATGTTTCTGGCACTGCTCGAACTGGTGCGATTACAGGCCATTTTGCTGCGTCAGGAGCGCAATTTCGGCGACATTTTCGTCAAAAAACATGCCGATTTTGAGCAGGTCATGACGGAGCGCATGAGCCAAGCGCGGGACGACTGGACCTAGCGCTCCACTGCACAGAAAATGCAGCGTATTCATCGAAAATTAACAAAGATTTCGGGGTCATTTTTACACATGATCCCGGGCGGCCCTGATAGTGTGCTTGCACGCACAATTCTGGAGCCGATCGTCCATGGATGAAGCCGCCTCTGTTGCCCTTTCCCCCGGAACCGTTTCGCCTGCTGAAAGTCTTCTCGATCAGAAAATCAAGAGACCTCCCGGGCTGATTGGCTCGCTGATTTTCGGCGGCGTGCTGCTGGCGGGGCTGGGCTATGCTGGCGCGCATCTGGCCAACGACCTTGCTGGTACTCACCTCGAAAGCGCATGGCCATATCTGCTGCTGGGCATTGCGCTGCTGATTGCGCTGGGCTTCGAGTTTGTCAACGGCTTTCATGATACGGCGAATGCAGTGGCCACCGTGATCTATACGCATTCTCTGGAACCGCATGTGGCCGTGGTGTGGTCGGGGGCGTGGAACCTGATCGGCGTGTTGACCTCGTCGGGTGGCGTGGCATTCTCGATCCTTGCGCTGCTGCCGGTGGAGTTGATTTTGCAGGTCGGCAAGGGCGCGGGCTTCGCCATGGTCTTCGCGCTGCTGATTTCGGCAATCCTGTGGAACCTGGCGACGTGGTCGCTGGGCCTGCCGGCCTCAAGCTCGCATACGCTGATCGGGTCGATCATCGGAGTGGGCATCGCGAATCAGATGATGGGTGGACGCAACGGCACCAGCGGGGTGGACTGGACGCAGGTGTCAAACGTCTTCCGGGTGCTGCTGATCTCGCCCTTGGTAGGCTTTGTCTGCGCGGCGCTGCTACTGCTGATTCTGAAGTTCCTCATCAAGGACAAGGCGCTGTATGAGTCGCCAAAGGGCAACGAGCCGCCGCCTTTCTGGATTCGCGGATTGCTGATTCTCACCTGCACCGGCGTGAGCTTCGGGCATGGATCGAATGACGGGCAGAAGGGCATGGGGCTGATCATGTTGATCCTGATTGGCACCGTCCCGACGGCATATGCTCTGAACCATGCAATCGGTTTCGGGCAAGTGCCGGACTTCGTCGCTGTATCGGAGCAGGCGGCGCATGTGCTGGGCGGCTATGTCTCGCCGAACGCGGTGATGGATGACGCGCGTAACGACCTGACAGACTACATTCGCACCAAGCAGTACACGCCGACGACAGCGCTGGCGGCACGCCAGCTGGCCATCGAGATTTCAGACGAAGTACAACAATACAAATCACTCGCTACTGTGCCAAACGGGCAACAGCAGAACGTGCGCAACGATATGTATGTGGAAAGCGAAGCGCTGCGGCTGATGGCGAAGAGTAATTCGATGGCCTTCACGGCAGCCGAAAATGCTGTGCTGGCGAATTATAAGAAACATCTGGACAATTCGACCAAGTTCATTCCCTCATGGGTGAAGGTTGCCGTTGCGCTGGCGCTAGGCCTAGGCACAATGGTCGGGTGGAAGCGCATCGTGGTCACGGTCGGGGAGAAGATCGGCAAGGAGCATTTGACCTACGCGCAGGGTGCATCGGCGGAAATCGTGGCTGCCTGCACGATTATCGCAGCTGATCAGTTCAAGATGCCGGTTTCGACAACCCATGTGTTGTCCTCCGGCATCGCGGGAACCATGATGGCAAATGGCAGCGGGCTGCAGCTTTCAACCATCCGGAATATTGCGCTGGCGTGGGTGTTTACCCTGCCGGCGGCGGCGCTTTTGGCGGGCGGAATTTTCTGGACGTTGCGGCAGTTCGTCCACTAATCAACAGACCATCCCCTGACGCGATTCGCGGCGCTTCGGTAGTATCAAAGAGAACCGGAGCGCCGTTTCATTTTCGGGCGTATCCTGTCCCGTAAAGCATGAGTCTAAAAGCAAAAATTGAAGCGGTCATCTATGCCGCGGAGGAACCGGTGACGCTGGCCGCGCTGGCTGGTCTGTTCGCCGATGAGGCACTGGAAGAGAAGCGCTCGCGCGAGGCCGCGCAAACATTGGAGCCGGCGAATGAAGTCGTCGTTGCGCTCAGCATAGAGCCTGACGGGGTATTGATTCCCGAAGAAGAAGTTGTGCCCTTGACCGTGGAAGAAGCGGCGGTGATGGCGGCGCACGATGCCGGAGAACCGCCTTTGGCGCCTCATGAAGACGAGAAGCGGGCAACGCGGCAGCGTGACCGCGAGGTGCGCGAGGAACTTCGCCGGATTATCGGCGAACTAATAGCTGACTATGCGGAAGGCGACCGCGGCATGGAGGTCCGCGAAATCGCAGGCGGCTATCGCGTGACCACGAAGCCCGAGTATCACGATGCGGTGCGTGGATTTGTGAAGAGCCTGAAACCGCCGATGAAGCTGTCGTTGCAGGCATTGGAAACTCTGGCGGTCATTGCCTACAAGCAGCCCGTTACCGCCCCAGAAGTCAGCGAGATTCGCGGCGTGGATTCAGCCGGCGTGATTGGCTCGCTCATCAGCCGCAAGCTCATCACTACTGCCGGACGCAAACAGGTGATCGGCAGGCCGATCCTCTACAAGACCACTAAGGAATTCCTGATGCGCTTCGGGTTGAAAGACTTGAACGAGCTGCCATCGATTGAAGAGTTCGAGAAGATGGCGGCGGGCGAGCTGGCGGAACCCGAAGAGCTACCTTTCGCCGAAGGCATCGCCGCGCCGAACGAAGAAGGCATCATCGAGGACATGGCGGATGAGAGCATAGAAGATGAAGAAGCCCGCGCACATGCTGCTGTTGAAATGGCGGAGGAACCTGAGGACGAAGCTGAAGACATTCCCGGCGTTGCCGTAGATGTGGAGATTGAAGGCGAAGACGCCGAGATCATCAACGAGCCTGCTGAGGCAGAGCCGGTGGAACGCGAGTCATGAATGGGCCCGCCAGTAATACGGTCAGGCTGCAAAAGATCATTGCCCAGGCCGGCATTGTTTCTCGCCGTATGGCAGAGGAACTGATTCTGAATGGCCGCGTGCAGGTGAATGGTCAGACCGTCACTGAACTGGGCACGAAGGCCGATCCCGAACGCGACCACATCCGCGTTGATGGCAAGCTGCTGCATGGGGCGCAGCAGCTCCGCTATCTGATGCTGAACAAGCCTAAGGGTTACGTCACGACAGCCAGCGATCCCGAGGGCCGTCCCACAGTCATGAAGTTTGTCGAGCGCGCAGGCGTACGAGTCTTTCCTGTAGGCCGTCTCGACTATCAGAGTGAGGGACTGCTGCTGATGACCAACGACGGCGAGCTGGCGAACGCTCTGACGCGGGCATCGGCGAAGGTCGAGAAGGTCTATCTGGTGAAAATCAGCGGCAGGCCCAGCGCAGCCGGGCTTGATCAATTACGGTCAGGCATCATGATTGAACGCGGCAAACCGGGGTCGCGCGAGGGACGCGTGATGACAGCCCCCGCAGAAATCAGGCTGGTGCGTGACGCCGAAAATCCCTGGTACGAAGTGACCTTGATTGAAGGCCGCAACCGCGAGATTCGCAAGATGTTTGAAGAGATCGGGCATCATGTGGAGAAGATTCGCCGTGTTGGTTATGGTGCGCTCGTGCTGGATGTTGCGCCCGGCGAAGTACGCGAACTTGCGCCGAACGAGGTGGAGGCGCTGCGGCGGGCCCTGCGTTCCGAAAGAGCTGGGAGACTCTCCAGCGTCGTTCCTGCCTCGAAGAAACGGCCTCGCAAAGCGCAGGCTACGCATTGATCTAGCGCCGTCCCAGATTGATGTCCAACTGCACTCCCCTTCCGTTGGCCGTGTTCACGGCTGAGAGCGAAAACAGACTAGCCTGCCGCGACCGATGGCGGAAGACATAGTCTCCAATAAAGTAACCAAAGGTGCTGCCCACAATCACGTCCGAGGGAAAATGATCGCGCGCGAGAACACGCGATACCGACACAGCCCCAGCCAGCGAATAGACAGCGATCTTTGTAGCCGGGGTATTATATTGGCCGGCGATAACGCGCGCGAACGACCACATAATGATGCTGTGATTGGACGGCATCGATTGACCATCGGGCCACGTCGAAGGACCGTGCGGCCAGAAGCGTCCCGTACCGTCGCCCTGATTGGGGCGCTCGCGGTCAATGGCATACTTCAGGGCCTCGTTGAGGATGATCGCATCGATGGTCGCTTCGCCCGCCAGAACGGACGATTCCTGTAAGTAGTCGTTGTGGGTGCCTGCGGCAACCAGGTAACCGATAACGGGAGCGGCAGACGCTCCATAGGTGGTGTAGTCCGAAAACTTCTTAAATTTGTCTTCGCGGCTGGGATTCGACCCGAGGTCGCGCATCATATGGGCGTCATAATCGATGGCAAAACCGGTGGCGACACCAAAGGGAGCGATCCAGAAAAAATCCTTTGCTTTGACGCGCAGCGGACTGGTCACGATTCCAACCTCATCCTGCAGAACATGGGTGATACATGGCTTGGGCGTGTGCGCCGTGCAGTCGTCAGGCGATGTTTGCGCCCACACAGAAGATGCGCAACCAAGACACAAAAGGGGAAGGATGAGCCTCAAAAACATATGTGCTTTTTTGACTGTATCAGGCACACGCTGAAGATTGCCTTAAGAAACCATCTGACTTATGCTGTGCTAGGTTGCCACAATTCCACCCGGTTTCCCTCCGGGTCCATGAACCATCCAAAGCGGCCATATTCATAGGTCTCTCGTTTCTGATCAACCTCCACTCCGGCTGCAATCAGCGCATCGAGAATGGCGTCAAGATCGTCGACCTGAAAATTAAGCATGGCTGGTTGTTGCGTCGGAAAATAGCCGTCGTCCTTCCCGAAAAAAGAGACGACAGTGTCTGCCTGCTGCTCTTTTGCAGGGAAGATAAAGCAGCCCTGGGACTTGAGTCCGAGATGCTGTTCATACCAGGCATAGAGAGCTTTCGGATCGCGAGCGCGGACGAATGCTCCGCCAAAGCCGATTGCCTTTGCCATATTCATTCCTCGCTGTTGAGAATTTCGCCGAGCGTCGTCTTGTGCTTCGCCTTGCGGCGCTCTTCGCGCGGCTTGTCAGCAATAATACGCCCGGCTTTGGGCTGGCCGACGCGCGCGCGCGCATTCGTTTTGACAGCTTTAACGGTGGAAAACTTCTTTGCCTTCTTCTTGATCATGTTTGCTCTTCCGGCAATAACCGGCTCAATGATTTCCGGTTGCTCGACCAGTATGAAATACTTTCGTCGTCAGTGAAGGGGCAAATTGCTATGGAAGAACGCGACTTTTTCAACGAGCAGAATGAACAGCGCAGCCATACGCTCACCTGTCCGCACTGCGGCAAGGCAGACGAGTACCAGCTCTCATGGCTGGTGCGGCGCAAGCGCAATTCGCTGCCGCGCCATGCCGACGAGCGAGACCGCGCGCGTTTTGCCAAGGCGCAATCCTACATGGTGCGGAAGGACGATATGGTGGCGTGCAAAAACATCCGCTGCCGTAAGCGGTTTGAAGTAGCGGGCGTTCAGTCAGTCGCGTTTCTTCAGTCGGCGTAATGATCACGCGGATCTCCAGCTCTCTTCTGCTGGCTGCTTTGTTATGGCCAGTGTGCAGCCGGGCGCAGGCCCCAGCGCAGGTTCAGGTCAATTCGGTCGACTCGCTGCGACAGAATTTTCTCATCCCTCCCGACGATGCGCGCATCTGGATGCGCTGGTGGTGGTTCGGCCCTGCGGTCGAGGATGATGAACTGGCGCGCGAGCTGCGCACAATGAAAGAAGGCGGCGTCGGCGGGGTTGAAATTCAGCCCGTGTATGCGCTGGCGCTGGACGAACCGGCAATGGGCATCCGCAACACGCCGTATCTCTCCGATGATTTTCTCCATGAGGTGAGTTTTGCCAATCAGACCGCACGCCAGCTTGGTCTGCGCGTAAGCATTACCCTCGGCAGCGGATGGCCTTATGGCGGGCCGCATGTTCCCATCACCCAGGCTGCGGGAAAACTGCGGCTGGCTATGGCTTCTCTGCCTGCAGGTGCCGACCGCGTACCACTACCTGCTCTTGAAAACGGTGAGAAGATGATTGCGGCTTTTGTTGTTGCAGGCACAGCAGCGGATTATGACTCTGCGGCAGCGAAGCAGATTACTCTGCCTGCTGAAGCTGATGCTCACTCTGTGTCTCTGGCTGCGATGAATGATCAGCGTACGGTCTTGTTCTTCATCAGCAGCCGCACCGGACAGCAGGTAAAGCGCGCCGCGGTTGGCGCCGAAGGATTTGTTCTCGACCACTTTGACCGCGCAGCCATCGACAACCATCTGCAATATGCCGGCGAGCCATTGATGCGGGTCTTCGGGGACCAGCCACCGTACTCCGTCTTCAGCGACAGCCTCGAAGTATACGGCTCGGATTGGACGCCGGACTTCCTGAGCGAATTCCAGAAACGGCGCGGCTATGACCTGACTCCATATCTGCCGGAACTTTTTGCGGGTAAAGATGATTTGGCTAAGAGCGTCCGACACGATTGGGGCGAAACCCTGGCCGAGTTGATCGACCAACATTACCTCGAGCCGCTGACCGCATGGGCGCACCAGCACCACACGCTGTTTCGCTCGCAGACCTATGGCGAACCGGCGGTCACGCTTTCGAGCAATGATCTGGTTGACCTGCCTGAGGGCGAGGGACCGCAGTGGCGCAGCTTTTCCTATACGCGCTGGGCAACCTCTGCGAGCCATCTTTATGGCCGCGATGTTACATCGGCAGAATCGTGGACATGGTTGCACTCTCCAGCGTTTCGCGCGGTACCGCTGGACATGAAAGCTGAGGCCGACGGCTTCTTCCTTGAAGGCGTGAACCAGTTTGTCGGACATGGGTGGCCTTATTCGCCCGCCTATGCGGGCGAGCCGGGATATGCGTTCTACGCGGCGGCAGTCTTCAACCAGCACAATCCGTGGTGGCCGGTAATGCCGGAGATTACCGCTTATCTGCAACGCTTGAGCTTCCTGCTGCGGCAGGGCCGACCGGCGAACCAAGTGGCCGTCTATATTCCCACAGATGACGCGCAGGCTAGCTTCACTCCCGGCCACGTTGGCGTGACGGAGGAAATGCACAACTACATCACGTCGGAGCTGACAGCGAGCATCATGGATGCGGGCTACAACCTTGACTACATCGATGCAGAGGCGATCAACAAGCTAGGCATTCACTATCCGGTGCTGGTGCTGCCACACGTGGATCGCATACCACTTACGACTTTGCAGCAGATTGCCGCGTATGTGCAGAACGGCGGGAAGGTGGTTGCGGTAGGACGCCTCCCAGAACATGCTCCCGGATTGCGCGAGGCCAAAGCTGATACGCCACAGATCGAGGCGCTCTCGCAGAAACTTTCCCATGAGACGGGATGGGTTTTCGCCGCCAGCGATGGTGAAACAGGAAGCCTGTTGAAGAAGGCAGCCGCGCCGGATATGCAACTCGACATGCCCACTCCTGAAATTGGATTTATCCGCCGTAAGCTGCCTTTTGCCGATGTCTATTTCATCGCCAACACCAGCAATCATACGGTTTCTGTGAAGGCGCATTTTGCGACGCAGTGGTCGAGCGCTGAGGAGTGGGATGCTTTCTCTGGCAAAAGTTATAGGGCGGATGAGGACTTACATCTTGCGCCGTACGAATCGCGAGTGCTGGTCTTTCACGATGGCTCAGTCTCATTGCCGGAACGCTGGCGCGGGCAACAGATTTCCAGCGCAGAAATAGACCTGAGCCACGACTGGCAGGTTACATTCCCGGCTCTTCATCGCAACTTATCCATGCCGTCGCTCGAATCGTGGACCGATACACAGGCGACACGGTATTTCTCAGGCCATGCCATCTACTCGCGGGACTTTGAGCTTCCTGCAAATGTGCTCGGCAGCGGCAGGCATTATTTCCTGGATTTCGGGGAGGGCAAGCCGCTGCCTCCCGGCGATCGGGAGAAGCCGGGAATGCACGCGCTGCTGGAAAGTCCCGTGCGCGAGGTGGCGCTGGTTTCCGTCAATGGGCAGAAAGCCGGCTTGGTCTGGCGTCCGCCTTACCATCTCGATGTGACCGCATTTCTCCACGCTGGCAAGAACCATCTGGAGATTGAGGTCGCTAATACCGCGATCAATACCCTTGCGGGACGATCTCTGCCAGATTACCGGCTGCTCAACCTGCGATACGGAGAGAAGTTCACTCCGCAGGACATGGAAAATCTGAAGCCTCTGCCGTCGGGGATTATTGGACCAATCAGACTTGTCCCGGAAAAACAAACTCAGTCTGTGCAGTAGTGCTCTTTCACCTTGCCGAACCCATCTCGATCGTGACATCATCTGACCGCATCAGGGAGGCATTGGATGAAGATCGGGGAGGTTATTCAAGTCTCAGGCTGCTTCACGAAGAACAAATTTATTGCAGGCAGGAGCTTGAGAGAGATCGAAAAAATTCTTGGATTCCATCCCGGGCGGTTTTCCAAGGGAATCACTGTGGTCTCTTTAACCAGATTGCCAACTCTGCAGCAGTTTCAGCTTGCAGGGCATACGAATGTAGCGACCCACCGCTTTAAGACGCCCACTGATCTGAACATAGAAAAGGCTCAAGGCGGAAGCAGCAGCAACCTGGTCCACGACCGGCCTTGAGAGGCTGGTGAAAGTACGGCCTCTTGTGGATCATAGCTCTCAAATGGAACCTGACATTCAATACCCTCATGGTCAGGGAGCCCCGCAGTGGATTGTTACGGCCCTTTTGCCTGCCGAGGTGATCGGCATTGTCACGGATTACCCAAATGGGGTTTACTCCATGCGCCATTCTTGAGTGTGCTAAGCCAGCGCTTTGGGAATCGCTTCTTCCCAGCGGCCCTGCGCTTTCAGAATCAGTTCAATCACCTCACGCGCGCTGCCTTCACCGCCACAAGCACGGGTCACGAAATGGCAAGCTGCTTTGAACTCCATAGCAGCGTCAGCAACAGCGATGGCCAGTCCTGCGCGCTTGGCGAGTGGCAGATCGGGCAAATCGTCGCCCATGTAGGCGGTCTCTTCTTCAGTGACCTCGGCTTTTTTCATGCACTCTTCAAAAGCCGCCATTTTCTTCGCTTGCCCGAGATAGACATAGTCCACATGAACCTCATTTGCGCGCTGCTGGACTGCAGGAGATTTGCGACCGGTGATAAAGCCGGTTTTGATCCCCATGATGTGCGCAAGCGTCAGACCCGCTCCGTCTTTCGCATTAAAGACCTTCATCTCGGAAATCGGGCCGCCTTCCGGCAGAGAGATAAGGCACACGCCACCATCAGTAAGAGTGCCGTCCACATCCATGAGGAAGAGCTTGATTTTTCTGGCGCGCGCGAGTACGGCATCGGGAAATTGCGAATTGTCTGACATATCGAAGATTCTACTTTGCCGCCGGATAGAGCGATTTCAGGTCGGCTTTCGCATCGATTCTGCTCAGTCGATACATCAGCAGAGCGCCGCGCTCCGTGTTAATCGGCTGCGCTGAGAGATCGACCGTCTCGCCGGGAGCGTGCGCGCCTTCTCCGGTCGCTCCGATCCCTGCGAGCCCAGGCAGATAATCGGCAACAAATGCGATGTCGCCTGCGCCGCGCTTCATTGGGTCGAGTTCCGGCATCTCAGGAAAGTCGAGGCTCTTGTTTGCTCCGTTCAACATGCGAAGCAGCGCGCGGCTGTCTTCAGTAGGGGCCATCGCTGGATAGGCTTCGCCGAATTCGATGTTCGCGTTTGTTTTCGGCAGGTGTTCTGCAACAATGGCCCTCATCTTCCCCTCGACGCGCTCAGTCTGCTCGTTGGAAATAGTACGGATATCGCCGCTGGCATAGGCAGTTGGCGGAATGATGTTGTCCTTGCCGGTGGCGCTGCCCGAGATGCCTTCGCCGCCTACATCCACCGTCGCGCCCCCAAGAACAAGCCCCACGTTGTAAGTCAGGTATTTCTCCGGGAGTTGCGTGCGAAAGGCGTTAAGGATGCGTGTCACTTCATAGATCGCGCCATAGCCTTTGCTTTCGGAAAAGATTCCGGACGAGTGACCGGTCTCGCCGGTGGCTTTCAAATGCCAGGTGATGGCGCTGCGGCGGCTGATGCTACCGTAGAAGACGCCATTGACCCGTGCTGTGCCTTCAAATTCGAGAGCCACGTCACTATGCTTGGCTGCGGCGATCATGTCACGGCGCGAAATGCTGGCGGGTTCGCCGTGCGCCTCTTCATCTCCACTGAGGACGATGGTGATATCAGTCTGCTTGAGCACTCCGGCAGCCTGCATCGCTTTGAGCGCGAAGAGCATGATCACGAGGCCGCCCTTCATGTCATTGACACCTGGACCCATAGCTGTATTCCCGCTTACGGTGTAGTGCTGAAAAGAGCTGTCTTTCTCGAAGACCGTATCCATGTGGCCAATAAGCAGCATGCGCTTGCCGCATTTGCCCGCTTCAGGACAAGGATGTTCTGCGACCAGCACACCAGCACGCTTGACATCGTCCATTGGAATCCACTTGGTTTGGAAGCCGAGGTCGTTGAGCTGCGCCATCATAATTTTGCCAATGGCGCGTACGCCCTCAAGGTTGCGCGTACCGCTATTGATCTCAACCAGCTTTTGCAGCAGTTCGTTTGAGGACTTCTCGTTGGTCTGAATGTAGCTGACCATAGCTTTCTCGGGCTCGGACAACTGCTGGGCCTGCACCGCCGGCGCTGCGAGCAGCGCTGCCGCAATGCATATCGAAATTCTCGTCTGCATGATGACAGGAGGATAGCATTCGTATCTTCTAAGGAGCCGCAAAGCCCTGCTTCTACGCGCGAATCATTATGAATATTCGCCCGTCCACGTTGACTTTACCAACCCGCCGCCATAACCTGCCTCACAAGTTCGTTTGTTTTGCACCCTGCACTAATGCATTGCCTCTGGAGGCAACAAAAATGCCCCTGACCCCCGAGCAAGTCCAGGCGGCCTATTACGAGAGAACGGCCAGTTCCTACGACGAGACGCACACGTCGGATGAAGACGCCGAACACTACATTGCGCTCGAATTCATCGATGCTATCAGTGAAACCCTCAAACTTCATTCATTTCTCGATGTAGGTGCCGGTACCGGCAGAGGCGTGCGCTATCTGTTGGCCAGAGGGAAAACCGATGTACACGGTATTGAGCCGGTGAGAAAACTGATTGAACAAGGCGAACAGCAGGGAGTGCCCAGTGGTCTTGTCATCGAAGGCAGCGGTACATCTCTGCCGTTCGAAAATAAATCATTTGATGCGGTGTTCGAATGCGGCGTTCTCCACCATGTGGCCCGACCCGACAAGGTTGTAGCCGAGATGCTGCGCGTTGCGCGAAAAGCCGTGTTCATCTCCGATTCCAATCGCTTTGGTCAGGGGAGGTCTTACTCCGTGCGGCTCTTGAAGCTGGCGCTTTACAAAGCCCACCTCTGGAATGCCGCCAGGTATCTGCAAACACGAGGGAAAATGTTCCGCATCAGCGAGGGCGACGGTCTTTATTATTCCTATAGCGTGTTTGACTCCTATCGACAGGTGGCGGCCTGGGCAGACAAGGTCTGGACTTTGCCAACTTCTGATGATCGCCCCGGAAAAAGCTGGCTGCACCCTCTAACCACTTCATCACATGTGCTTTTGTGCGCGCTTAGGGCATCCGCGTCCGACGACACACAGACTGCAGAATCGTAACGGCGCACTGCAAGCAGTTTTCAAAATCCGATATACTGACGCGTTCACCTATGAAGATTCTGGTTTGCATCAAGCAGGTCCCTCAGAAGGACGCGCCGCTGAAGCTGAACGAGTCTGGCACATGGATTCGCGAAGATGTTTCCTACGAGGTCAATGAGCCCGACGCCTATGCCCTCGAAGAGGCGCTTCGCCAGAAGGAAAAGCATGGCGGCGAGGTTGTCGTGATCACCGCCGGCCCTGTGCGGGCGCAGCAGGTCTTACGCGAGGCACTGGCCAAGGGCGCGGACCGGGCCATCCATCTTGAAGACGACAAGTTTGTTCAGCTTGACTCGAGCAACACAGCGCGGGCAATCGCCGCAGCCGTGTCCGAGGAAAACTTCGACCTCATCGTGACCGGCCTGCAATCCGACGATTTCGGCGCGGCGCAGACAGGCGTTCTGCTGGCCGAGATTTTGGGACTGCCCCACGCCACCATCATCATCGGGATTGAGAAGACCGATTCCGGGCTTCATCTGAAAAGAGAATTAGAAGCCGGGCACTACCAGTTCATTGAGATGCCGACGCCCGCTGTGCTGACCATCCAGAGCGGCATCAACAAGCTGCGCTATGCCAGCCTGATCGGCATCAAGCAGGCCAAGAACAAGCCGCTGCGCAAAGTCGCCTGGGCGGAAGTTGAACCGAAACTGAGCAAGAACCTGCAGCAGATTGAGCGCCTCTACGTTCCGGTAAAGCGGAAAAAGACCGAAATGATCGAGGGGCCCCCGGCGGAAGTGGCGCGCAAGGTAACGGAATATCTCAAAAACACCGCGCGCGTGATTTAATGGTTGTCACAGAAATTTCAGGAGACTTGAGCACATGGCAAATATGAACATCCCTGCCGAGGAACGCACCCTGACACCCGATCAGGTAGCCGCACTCGACAAGCGCCGCCAGTGGGGGCTGACGCTGCATATCATTTCCGGGCAGTTTGTTTTCTTTGCCGTGCTGCTTCTACTGTGGTCCGGGCAGGACGCGACCTACTCGCCCGGCTGGGTGCATCCCATGTTGTACTACAACATTCTTGCGGCAGTGCTGGCGGTGGTCTTCGGAATCTGGGGAACTGTCCTGAAGCGCGGACGCCCGGAGTTTGCCAGTCTGTAATTTGAAAAACAGATCCTTCGACTTCGCGCCTGCGGCGCTACGCTCAGGATGACAATTCACTTAGTTTGAACAAAAGGGGAGCTTCTGCTCCCCTGAGGTGTGTATGGCGGACAATATTCTTGTCGTTGCGGAACAGCGGGAAGGCAAACTCAACCGCGTCTCCTTTGAAACCATTGCCGGCGCGCAGGCCATCTCGAAAGAAACAGGCTGGCCGGTGGAAGTTGCGCTTGCGGGCAGCGGCATTGGCGCGCTCGCGCAGGAACTGGCAGGCAAGGCCATCGCTCGCGTTTATGCGCTGGAAGCTCCAGCACTCGCCGCATACACATCGGACGCTTATGTCTTTGCGCTGAAACAGTTCATCGCCAACAATCAACCAAAGTTGGTGCTCTTTCCGCATACCTACCAGGTGCGCGACTTTGCGCCGCGTCTGGCGCTGGCACTTGACCGTTCGCTGATTTCCGACGCCGTCGGTTATAAGCATGAGAACGGCAAGCTGCTGTTCACGCGCCAGATGTTTCAGGGAAAGTTCGCCGCCGATGTTTCCTTTGCCGGAGACGCGCCCTGGCTAGCCACCTTCCAGATTGGCGCGTTCCGTGGCGATCAGGCGGAAGCAGGATCAGCGCCGGTTGAAAATGTAACTGCGGCGGTTGCAGATGGCGCGCCGCGCGTCACTCCACATGAGGTCTTTCAGGAGGCAAAGCAGGCAGTCGATCTTTCGCAGTCGGAAGTTATCGTCGCGGTCGGACGCGGTATCAAGGAGCAGAAAAATCTTGCCCTTGCCGAAGAGCTGGCCAAAGCGCTTGGCGGAGAGGTCGCAGCTTCCCGTCCTATCTGCGATAACGGCTGGCTCCCTCTCGAACGGCAAATCGGCAGCTCCGGCCAGACAGTGGCTCCAAAGCTATATTTCGCGCTGGGCATCAGCGGGGCAATTCAGCACATTGTCGGCATGAAAGGCTCGCGCACCATTGTCGCCGTAAACAAAGACCCCGAAGCTCCAATCTTTGAGATCGCGGACGTAGGCGTGGTTGGGAACCTGTTCGATGTGGTGCCTGCGCTGACGGAAGAGATTAAGAAGGCCAAAGCTTGAGCATAAATTTGAGTTGAAGCCGTGCCCTTACGAGACAGCGCCTTTTCAGCAACTCTAAAGGCCGGTGCTTTTACTCAAAACGTAGATGACCACGCTGTTTTTCACCACACAGGACACAGAGAACGCAGGGTTTTCGCAGAGGATCCCGCGAAAGCCAAAAAGGTTGTAGTCACGCTAAAAATGAATATCCCCTAGGGCTCGATTGCATCTGCAGAAAACCCTCGGCCCAGCCGAGGGTTTTCTGCAGGGAACATGCCAGATTTAGATGTGGCAGCTGGCCAGGCCGCGCTTCTCGAGATATTTTTGGTGGTATTCCTCAGCGCGCCAGAAAGATTGTGCCGGGACTACCTGCGTGACGATGGGCTTCGAGAACTTCTTTTCGGCGGCGAGTTTTTCGATGACACGTTTCGCCGCTGCTTCCTGCTCGGGCGAGTGGTAGAAGACAACTGAACGATATTGCGTGCCCCAGTCCGGGCCCTGGCGGTTGAGCTGAGTCGGGTCGTGCAGCGAGAAGAACGCTTCGAGCAGTTGTTCATAGCTGACTTTGGCCGGATCGAAGGTCAACTCGACGACTTCGGCATGGCCGGTTGCGTCGGTACAGACATCTTTGTAGGTGGGATTGTCGAACTTGCCGCCTTCATAGCCGACCGCAGTTTCGAGAACACCCGGGATCCGGCTGAACTCCACTTCCACTCCCCAGAAACAACCAGCCCCAAACGTTGCCTTTTCCATAGGAACCTCCGTTATTGTCCAACCCCACTCAAGCCAAAAGAAGCTTGAATGGGCCATCGTCACTTAGATGGTCTTGACCTGTATTTCGAATCAGAACTGCACTCATGCGGGCTTTGGTGCATACGACGCCAGAATCTCGACTACTTCCGCGTGGCCGCGCTCGCCGGCGTAGTCGGCGGCTGACTTGCCGCGGTCGCAGAGGCAATCCGGGCGAGCGCCGTGTTCGAGCAGAAGCAATACAACGTCTTTTTTGCCGGCGGCGGCGGCCTGGAGCAGGGGCGTGTATCCGCCATGCTGGCTCGCGTTTACGTCTGCGCCGCCTTCGAGCAGGACGCGGACAACTTCCAGAGAGTTGTTCAGTGAGACGCAGGCGTGCAGCGGCTGGTTGCGCAGCGGGTTGTGGGAGAACTGGTGTATGTGCGCGCCGTGTTCGAGCAGAAGCGTGACCGGTTCCGGGCCGGAGAAGGCGGCGGCCAGATGCAGAGGCGTCCAGCCATCGGTCGAGACGGTGCGTGCGGACATAGCGTCTTCGGCGATGAGATGGTGCAGGCGATCGCAGTTGCCGACGGCGGCGGCCTCGAAGATGTCGAGATCGGTGAGGTGCGCCAGCAGGAAGTCGCGGATCACGGGCTGCTGCGTGTAGATGGCCAGCATGAGCGCTGAGATTCCCTGCGCGTCGCGCGATTTGGCGACGGACGGCTGTGCTTTGACGGCCTCGGCGATTTCGGCGGTCTTTCCCTGGCGGATCAGGTCGAAGAAATGCTGGCTCATGGGGCGAGTATAGCGCCGGGGCTGGGAGTTTTCAGCCTGTGCAAGCTTTTGCACTTTATCCTGGGGCATCGTCATCTTTTGCTCATACAGGTCTGACATAATGCAACGCTGAGGAGAATTCCTATGCAGGGAAGATATGTGCAGGTTGCCAAGCGTGGTGCGGCATTAGAGATTGTGACGCGAGATGTTTCCGAGCCGAAAGCAAACGAGGTGCGGATCCGCGTGCAGGCGTGCGGAGTTTGTCACAGCGACTCGGTTACGGTTCAGGGACTTTTCCCTTTCATTACGTATCCGCGAGTGCCGGGGCATGAGGTTATCGGCGTTGTGGATGCGGTTGGGACGGGTGTTCCGCAGTGGAAGGCCGGGCAGCGCGTTGGCGTGGGCTGGTATGGCGGCCATTGCGGACGGTGCGAACCTTGCCGGCGCGGCGACCTGGTTGCCTGCCAGAACGCGCTGATTCCCGGCGTGACTTATGACGGCGGCTATGCCGACTACATTCTCGTTCCGGCGGATGCGCCGGCGGCGGTGCCGGATTCGCTGAAGAGCGCAGACGCGGCGCCGTTGCTCTGTGCGGGAATCACGACTTTCAATGCGTTGCGCAATACCGGAGCGAGGCCGCCAGACACGGTTGCTGTTCTGGGCCTGGGCGGGCTTGGACATCTGGGCGTGCAGTTTGCGGCGAAGATGGGCTTCAATACGGTTGCCGTCGCTCGCGGGGCGGACAAAGCGAAATTCGCACATGAGCTGGGCGCGCGCCATTACATCAACAGCACTGCAGAGAATGTCGCCGAGTCGCTTCAGAAGCTGGGCGGCGCCAGAGTGGTTTTGTCCACGGTGACCGATGCGGATGCGATGTCGGCGGCGATTGGCGGTCTGGGCTACGCAGGAGAGTTTGTGCTTCTCGGCGTCTCAGACAAGCCGATCCAGGTATCGACGATTCCGCTGATCTTGCAGCGGCAGTCGATCCATGGCTGGCCGAGCGGGACGGCAATCGATTCAGAAGACACGCTCAAGTTCAGCGAGATGACAGGAGTGCTTCCGCTGATTGAGAAGTATCCGCTGGACCGCGCGCCGGAAGCTTACGAGCGCATGATGAGCGGCAAGGCGCGATTCCGCGTGGTGCTGGAGACGGGGGTCTAAGCCTGGCCCTCGTTCGGCAGGTATTCACAATTTCACCGCTAGGGGTTCGGAACTAGCTTGCGCCGCACTTTTGATTCGACAACGGATCGGACTTCGCTCAAATCAAAGGAAAAATATGCCACGGTGCCCATGACGGCGGTTACCAAGACGGAGATCCCTACAACAGTGCTGAGCGGCCAGTGGACTTCTCGATAGGAAGGCCAAACAACAAGTCCGAAGGCGACAAACAGAAAAAGTGCCAGACGCGCGATGGGCATCATGGAAACGTGCAGGCCAGCGGGGAAAAGCCGCCTGTTCAAACGCAGAATAAGGCCCGTCTGGATAATCTCCCATGCGAGCCAGGTACACATGAAGCCCACCAGCCCGAAGGCCTTCATGGTGAAGATGGATGCCAGCAGCATGACGGAATAACCGGTGACAGCGATGATCGACAGCTCTTCATGCTCGTTGCTGGATGACTGGAATTGGGTTTTGTGCTCTTTGATGCCGAGGACGGCGGAAGTAATCGCCATGAGCAGGCAGAGAGTTGGCTCATACAAGGTCCTCTTGTGCAACCAGACGGTGAAGAGGAAGGGGCACATCATGAGGCTGCCGATGCTGACGACTGGGATCAGGAAGAGCACGACGCGCTCGGAAAGCTCGTATAGACGTCGCAACTGGATCCAGTTTCGTTGCCCCACAAGCAGGGTAATGTCCTGGCCGACGGCCATGCTGGCGACAGAGAGGATCTGGCGCGACATCTGGAAAACCACCCGCACCAGCGCGAAAACGCCTACAGTGCCTGACCCCAGGACCTTCTGAATCAGCAGGACGGGACCCTGCCAGGTGAGGAAGCTGGCAAAGGCGATCAGCATGAAATGTCCGCTGGGCTTGACGATTGCGAGCACCTGTTTCCAACTGCCATAACGAAGCGAAGGCACCAGGATCGGCGCGGTTCGATAAAGATCGATTGTGAGCAAGAGCAGAAACAGCGTCAGCGTGACCAACTGAACCAACGCCAGAACCGGGAATGAGGCCCTCATCCAGATCGCAATACTCAGGGCAAGGACCATGCAGAGCCGCTGCAGATTGCCTATGTGGGCGCCGCGCGGCAACTTACCGACTACCATGTAACTACTGGCCAACAAGGCAAATAGCATGTAGACGGCCATTTGAACGATCAGCAGATAGATGGTGAGAGATGCGTCGCGCGAGCTGACGTGCTTCAGATTAAGCCACTCGGCCACTGGCATCAAGAAGACTGCTGAACCTACCGTCATGAAAAGAGCAATCAGTGAAAGCATCAGGCGCAACGCGCTGGACTGCACTGCCTTGGACGCCTCGACCTCTCCCCGGTTGTAGAGAATCGTCGTTTCGTTGTTCGCATACGTCTGGATGCCGTAGTTCAGGGTCCCCAGGTAGCTGATGGAGGCCGAAAGGGCAATCCACTCGCCATAGACTTCCACCCCATTACCATAAAAATGCAGGAAAAACGGCGGAATGAGCAGCTGAGTAATGACACTGACGCCCTGACCAATAAAGCTGGTGAGCACCAGGTGGAGGATTCGTCGCAGGCTCATCTAGGCTGGATCTCCGGGTAAGAGCGTGAAAGGATGGAAGTTCTTCGGGTCTTAAGAGCATTATACGGAGCCTGGCTTCAAATTATGCCCTCCTCTGGAGTTGCTTATGGGAGTGCGCTCAGAAATATCAGGGCAGGTGCTGTGTCTTGCGCAGACATGAGCGGCAAGGGTAGGCTGCGGCCATGTTGTTCGCCAAACGGCTTCGCGAGGGCATTCGTCGCGGAGAGATTACTTGTAGCGTCCGAATCTGGATGAGTCCCCGTGTGCGAGTGGGCGGACGATACCGCATGGAGGAAGGCGAGATCGAGGTGGACTCGATTGAATCGATCGGGTTTCCGGATATTACGCCCGAGCTTTCGCGTGAGTCGGGATTCATGGGCGTTCTGGATCTGCTCAAGGTCGCGAAGCATGGCAAGGGCGAGAATATTTACCTGATTCGCTTTCACTACGTGCCGCTACGCCTTGGTACGGTTCAGCGATCTGGATCAAAACGAGGCAGGCAGGTAAAAGATAGGGGTATAATGTAGGTACGTTACTACATGGATAAAAGCATGGCGATTACTACACTTTCGAGCCGGGAATTCAACCACGACGCGGGCAGGGCCAAGAAAGCGGCCAGGCGCGGGCCTGTTTTCATCACTGACCGTGGACGCCCTTCCCATGTGCTTCTCTCCATTGAGGAGTACGAGAAAATCACCGGCAAACGGGAGAGCATTGTGGATCTGCTGGCGATGCCGAATGCTTCAGAAGTTGAATTTGAGCCGCCACGGTTGAGCGGGAACATTCATAAATGGGTGGATTTGCCGTAATGTACCTGCTGGACACGAATGTTGTTTCCGAACTGCGCAGAGCGAAGACGGGCAAGGCTGACCGGAATGTGTTGTCGTGGGCAAAGAGCGTCCCCGCCGGACGCCTGTTTCTTTCAGTCGTCTCGGTGCTGGAGTTGGAGATTGGAATTCTGCTGATTGAGCGCCGAGATTCCCATCAAGGCGCGTTGCTTCGCGCGTGGCTGGAAGAACATGTTTTACCTGCGTTCAATGGCAGGATTCTGGTTATCGATACCGCTGTCGCGCAACGCTGCGCGGCTCTCCACGTCCCCGATCCACGTTCTGACAGAGATGCTCTGATTGCAGCAACAGCTCGTGTGCATGGGATGACTGTGGTTACGCGGAATGTGGAGGATTTTGAGCCGACCGGGGTGGCGGTGGTGAATCCATGGGTGAGTTAGCAGCAGCACAAGAGTGCCCCAGGTCTCAAAAGCGAGACCCGGGGCACTCGGCAGTGAAAGTATTCCCTATAATCGCTATAGGAACGCCTCAGTCCGGATCGGCTAATGAACTTGACGAGGTGAGAACCCCTGAAGTGAAGACGGTCGCAAAGCTCGGCTTAATTTTCATGTCCGCGCTGGCATGGAACTCGTGGCTGTTGCCTGCTCAGCAAGTTGCAACTCGCCCGACTACAGCTACCGGCGATGATTCCACGGCTACGCATGATTCGGATCTCTCTCATGGTGGTGCAAAGATAGCTATTGCGTGGTTGAGCGGTGTAGAGGCTGAAGTTCAGCTTGCTAACAGCAATGAGAAAGAATTTCATCCAGCGGTTGCTCACATGCCGATAACTGAAGGAACTGTCATTCAAACCGGTAGGGGCAGGGCAGAAGTTGAGTTTGAAGACGGCAGCACGGTACGTCTCGGCCAATACTCCTCAATTGAGATTCCTCGTTCAGAACTGTTCGCTTTGGGAGCGACGGCCACGAGCATCAATGTGTTAAAGGGAACCGTTTATGCCAGCCTGATCCCGGCCTATCTCGTTAAGCCCAAGGGGACGGACTTCCAACTAAAGTTCGGTCTGCAGGTTTTGCATCTGCAGCCTTCTAGTCATATCCGTGTGGAACTTGATGCGACCGGAGCGCGTCTCGCCGTGCTGGATGGTAAGGGCTCGGTTGAGGGACCGTTTGGCACAATAGGTTTGGTCAAGAAGAGAACTTTCGTTTTCAACCTTGAAGACCAATCTGAACTCGCAATGGTGAAGAAAGTGAGTACTAACCCGCTGGATGCATGGGATCGCTCCGCGGTTACAGTCCACCAAAATAAGGCTGGATCGGGCAAAAAGGACGGCTCGACCGTCGATCGCAGTCAACGGAACCCGTGGTGTAATCTCTACCAGTGCGCGCCCGCATAGAGTGGCCTATGTCAGGAATGGAGAAACGCCCCACATTTCATTGACTCCGGCCAAAAAATCCCGTATTCTAAAATCCTTGCGCAGTTCCGCGTCTGCCTGTCTTTGTGTCTTGACTGGGCGCCGAACCCGGAAAACCCCAATCGGTTGAGCCTGCGCCAAATGACCCCTATCACGTGAATATCGCGTGCGTTGGGCTCCGAACCTCACGCGTACATGAAGTGCTCGTCGTGGGTAAGATTTTCAAGCCACGCTATGATTTGCGTGGGCAGATTGCGGTTGAACGCGAGTTTTTTGGTGGAGATAGAAGATGTCGACGTATATTCCCAGCGCGCATGAGATTGAGCGCAAATGGTTCGTGGTAGACGCCAGCGGCAAGACGCTGGGGCGTCTGGCGACCGAGGCGGCCAGTGTCCTGAGCGGCAAGCGGAACCCGAAGTACACCCCATACATCGATATGGGCGATCACGTGATCGTGATCAATGCCGAGAAGGTCCGGCTGACCGGACTGAAGAGTCAGCAGAAGGTCTATCGCCGCTATACGGGTTTCCCGGGTGGTCTGCGCGAGGAGTCTTTTGTGAGGCTGCTAGAGCGCAAGCCGGAAAAGATTGTGGAAGAGGCGATCAAGGGCATGCTGCCCAAGACCAAGATGGGCCGCAAGATGGGCTCGAAGCTGAACGTCTACCGCGGCGACCAGCATCCGCACCAGGCGCAGAAGCCGCAGCCTCTGGAAGTGAAGGCGTAGTTCAGTCCCTCCCACTCAAGCCAGGAGGGCTTGAATTGGGCACCCAGTTTTGAATGGGCCAACAAGATTGAGAGATTAGGAAAAGCGAATGGCAGATTTGGTTCAGTATTACGGGACGGGGCGCCGCAAGTCGGCGATTGCCCGCGTCTTTCTGCGCCCCGGCAACGGCGAGTTCAAGGTCAACGACAAGGCGTTCGACGCCTACTTTGTCACCGAGCAGCAGCGCGTGGCGGCGAAGCGTCCGCTGGCCCTGACGGAGACAACGGCAACCTTTGACGTGATTACGCGTGTCGCTGGCGGCGGCGTAAACGCGCAGGCCGACGCGGTAAAGATGGGCATTGCCCGCGCCCTGCTTGAGTTCAATGCGGAACTGCGCAAGACGCTGAAGAGCGATGGTCTGCTGACCCGTGACGCCCGCGCCAAGGAGCGCAAGAAGTACGGTCAGAAGGGCGCCCGTAAGCGGTTCCAGTTCAGTAAGCGCTAGTTTTCGGCTGTCCCATTCAAGCCAAAAGAGGGCTTGAATGGTGCACCCAAGTTTAGGTAGTTAAATCTTCCCAAATAGGGGAATCAATTCCGGCGACCTTAACCATTGCCGGGATGCAGTCCACGAAGGAGGCTGTTTGGCAACCATCACCATGAAGGAGCTGCTCGAAGCGGGAGTCCACTTCGGGCACCAGACGAAGCGCTGGGACCCTCGCATGAAGGAGTACATCTTCGGCGAGCGTAACGGCATTTATATCATCGACCTGCAGAAGACCCTGAAGATGTTCAAGGACGCGTCGAAGTTTGTGACCGACCTGACCGGCCAGGGCAAAGTGATTCTGTTTGTCGGCACCAAGCGCCAGGCACAGGACGCGATCGCTGAAGAGGCGACCCGCGCCGGGATGTTCTACATCAACAACCGCTGGCTGGGTGGACTGCTGACCAACTGGGTGACGGTGCAGAAGTCGGTGAAGCGCCTTCAGGAACTGGATGAGATGGCCACCGACGGCCGCTATGAGCTGCTGACGAAGAAAGAAGTGATTCGCCTCGAGCGCGAGCGCAAGCACCTTCAGGCTAACCTCGCAGGCATCAAGAATATGAAGCGCCTGCCGGATGCGCTTTTCGTGATCGACTCGAACAACGAAGCGATTGCCGTGAAGGAAGCCCGCAAGCTGGGTATTCCTGTCGTCGCTGTGGTTGACACGAACTGCGACCCGACGGTTGTGGACTATGTGATTCCGGGCAACGATGACGCGCTGCGCGCAATCCGCCTCTTCGCCTCGAAGATTGCCGATTCAGCAGTCGAAGGCGTGCAAATGGCCGGCGATAAGACGCTTGCTGACGTGGCCGGAGTCAGCGCCGATGGCGTGACCGGCGATGCCGAAGCGGGAACGCTCGAAGGCATTCAGGCTGGCGCTCTGGAATCAACGGAAGACGAAGTGGACCTTGAAACAGCGCTGGGTGGAGGCATTCGCAAGTCGCCCGCAACCGTGAGCGCGCTGGATGATGCCGAGGCAGCCGAAAGCAGCTACTAAGAAGGTAGGTAATTTTTCACGGAAGCGTGGCTGCAAGTTTGAATGCGCCACGCTTTCGTTGTGTTTAGAGTCACTGTCGCGTAACGCGAGCGTGATAGAAAGAGAATTGGAGAAGGAATGTCGACTGTGAGTGAAAAGATTGATGCCAAGCTGGTGAAGGAGCTGCGCGAGAAGTCCGGTGCTCCGATGGGCGACTGCCTGAAGGCGCTGCAGGAGTCGAAGGGTGACATGGAAGAGGCTTTCGTCATTCTGCGCAAGCGCGGCATGGCCTCGGCACAGAAGAAGGCTTCACGCACCACCAACGAGGGCGCTGTAGGCACCTACATCCATGCTGGCGGCAAGATTGGCGTGCTGGTGGAAGTGAATTGCGAGAGCGACTTTGTCGCCCGTACGGAAGACTTCCAGCAGTTGCTCAAGGACATCGCCATGCACATTGCAGCGACTGATCCCCGCTACATCCGCCCAGAAGATGTGACGACTGAGGATCTGGAGCGGGAGAAGGACATCTTCCGGGCGCAGGCCGCGCAGACGGGCAAGCCAGCTCCGGTGATCGAGAAGATCGTCGAGGGCAAGATGAGCAAGTTCTACGAGGAAGTCTGCCTGCTGGAACAGCCGTTCATCAAGGAGCAGACGGTTTCGATCAAGGACCTGATTGCGCAGAAGGTCGGCAAGCTGGGCGAGAACATCACCGTCCGCCGCTTTGCCCGCTTCAAGGTTGGCGACCCGACCTGGACGGTTGCTCAGACGAAGGTAGTAACCGAAGCGCAGTAGGCGTAAGCGCTTTGATGTTAAAAGGCCCGGCATCATGCCGGGCCTTTTCTTTTCTAGTGCTGGACGTCAATGACCTGACTATCTGGCTCATTCCAGGCTTGTGCTCCTGCATGCGTCAGATGGTGAGTGGTGTCGTTCCAGTGCAGGTGGGTGATTTTCGCATCGCCTTTTTCGTAGGCATAGGTATTGCCGTCATCCTGAAAGAGAGTGAAATCGGCGTCGGCTCCGGGGTAGACGCGGACTTTCGCGATTTGCTGCGGCTGTTCCGTACTTTCGATATAGGAGCCCGTTGGGATGATGGAGCCGGCGCGGACGAAGAGCGGGATGGTATCGATGGGTGCGCTGACGTTGATTGTCTCGCCGCCTTTTACTCTCTCGTTGGTCCAGTAGTTGTACCAGGCTGCGCCGGCGGGCAGATAGACTTTTCGGCTGGTAGCGCCTTGTTCCGTTAATGGCGCGACAAGAAACGCAGGGCCGAGCATGTATTCGTCGCGAATGTCAGAGACGTTGGGGTCGCCGGGAAAATCCATGAAGAGAGCGCGCATGAACGGCGCGCCGGTTTTGTATGTCTGGTAGCCGAGCGAGTAGATGTAGGGCAGCAATTCGTAGCGCAGCTTGAGGTATTTTTCGAGAATAGGTTTCGCCTGTTTGCCGTAGGACCAGACCTCGTTATAACGGCGGCTGCCGTGCGTGCGCATAATAGGCAGAAACGTCGCGTACTCGAACCAGCGCGTGTATAGCTCCGGGTAATCGTCGTAATCGCCAACATTGTCACGAACATCGGATGGGTCGAGCAGCGGCGGATGCGCTGGCTGATGAACAGCAGGCAGCGGCTGCCAGCCGCCAGTGTCATTGCTCCAATACGTCAGGCCGGAGGCTGCGAAATTGAGGCCGGTGGGAATCTGACGCTTAAAGGCGTCCCAGGTGGCGGTGATGTCGGACGACCAGAAGATGGCGCCATTGCGTTGCGCGCCGAGCCAGGCATCGCGCGAGAGGACCAGCGCGCGGTGCGGCGTGTCGCGGCGGAAACCGTCGTAAATTGTGCCGGTGTGGAAGAGCGGGTAAACATTGAAGTACTGCGTACCGGGGCCGATGTGCAGGTAGCTGCCATTCGGCGGCAAATCGGGCTCGGTTTCGTCGGCCCAGATGGAGTCGAAGCCTTTGCTGAGAATGTCTTCCTTGATGGTGTTCCAGTACCAGCGGGCTGCATCGGGATTCGTCGTGTCGATGTCAGAGCCGGCTTTGTCATAGGGCAGACCGTTAGTAGGTGTGCCATCAGCGAGGTGCTCGAACCAACCCTTCTGCAAAAGGAAATCGTAGTAGCGCGAGCCTGGCTCAAATCGCGGCCAGACGCTGATCATGGTCTGGAAGCCCATTTTGTGCAACTGGTCGTTCATGGCTTTCGGATCGGGCCAGAGATCGGGCACAAAATCCATCTGGCCCATCTTTGTGTAGTAAAGCCAGTCGACGACAATGACGTCGGCGGGCAGGTGACGCTCGCGATAGCCTTTCGCAACGGCCATGACTTCATCCTGTGAGCGGTAGCGTTGCTTGCACTGGATGTATCCGTAAGCGGCCTTGGGAAGTAGCGGCGTCGTACCTGTCAGCAGGCGGTAACCGGCATAAATTTCGTCGTAAGTCTTCCCGGCGATGATAAAAAAGGAAACGCGGTCACCGACTTCAGACGTCCAAGTGGTGCGCTCATTGAAGTGTGGCGCGATGGTCGTCTTTGACGGATTGTCCCAGACAATGCCATAGCCGTAATTTGTAACCATGAAAGGCACACATGTGCTTTGCCCGCCGGGAGCGTTGTAGTCGTTCCAGCAGTGGACGACATGGCCGCGATGGTCGAGAAAGCCTTCCTGGTTTTGCCCGAGGCCGTAGTAATGCTCATCGTCGGGCGAAGCGAAGCTCGCTCCGACCTGATAAAACTCGGGATCGGTTAGGCGGCGGTCATAGTTCAGCTGCGAATTGCCATCCTTGTGGTTGAGCACAGACATGGACCAGCCATTCAGCTCGGCAAGCTGCTTGCCTTCGGGAGTGGCGAAGGTAATATCGGCTCCCGGCGTGGAACCGCTGAAGTACCTGCCTGGGTCCATGACCGACTGCGGCGGACGGCGCCCACCAGAACGATACCCTTTCAGCGTCACGACCAGCTGCGACGATTTATAGACCTCGTCCACACCGTCTTTTTCGTGTGTCCAGCCCTCGGCGGTTGGCGAGGCGACAAAGCCGTATCCGGGGGCAGCGAGTGCCGGGTCTTTGAGCAGGCTGAAGGTTACGCGAATAATGTTCGGCGCATACGGCTCAAAGACGATGGTGGATGGGCCGCGTTCAAGCACTACGCGGTGATCGTTATTTTGCGCGTGAGCAGACGCGGTCGCGATGATAACCAGGACGATGGTAAAAATTACGGAAGAAGCCTTGCGAAGCATTTTTCAGCAGCAGCCTGTCAGGATAATTTGTATGACCTGTGCGCAGATGAGTATAAAACGATTTAGCTATGGCAGTCTTCATGTTCCGGCTGCAATCGTCCTTAATTGTTACCGCAACCCGCGACTTGCGGTGAGCCGGAGTGGAGTTCCTTTCATGGGCTCTTCAAATTTTAGATTGAGGTCTTCTGATGACAGAACGGCAGTATGGGACGCGACGCGAATTCCTGAAGTTTAGCAGTGCGGCAGTGGCCGGTAGCATCTGGACCTTCGGGCCACATGCAGCCGTGGTAATGGGCCTTCCAAGGTCATGGGCCGGACATCCAACCCTGGACCAGCAACAATCCTGCTCTCAGCGGCGCCTTTGAGCCCGTCTTTGACGAACGTGATGACACGGACCTGAAAGTAGAGGGCGAGATCCCTCGCAGCCTTCGGGGCGTGTTCATGCGAAATGGACCGAATCCTCAGTACAAACCCGACGATCACTACGCCTATCCATTCGATGGAACCGGAATGGTTCATGCCATCTATATCGAAAACGGGCGCGCCCGCTATCGTAATCGGTGGGTCATGACAAAGGAGATGCAGCAGGAGAGGGCGGCAGGTCATGTGAGTTTTCCCGCATCAATGATGCGTATATCGGTCGCAAGGCGCGCTGCGGTTATGTGGGATTGCGCGATCCTCGCCCAGGTGAAAAGCCGCAGATCGGCGCGTTTGAAGCCATGGCCCGCTATAATCTGACCTCTGGGAAAAAGGTCGTCCATCAGTTTCCGGCGGGCTCGACAGTATGTGAGCCACTTTTCGTGAGAGACTTTCATGGCAAATCCGAGGAAGACGGGTTCATCTTTAGTTTCGTGCATCAGCTAGGCGATCCGGCAGGAAGCTTTGTCATTCTCGATGCGCGCCATCTCTCCGGAAAACCGCTGGCAACAGTCCGCCTGCCGAGAAGAGTTCCAGCCGGTCTCCATGGTTCGTGGATTTCAGCCTGAGCAATAGAAGTCATCTCTGATGCTTTCCCTGCGTCTCCGCTTCAGATCGCACCGAAACTAATTTCAACCAGTTCATAAGGAGAATCCCATGAGCAAGGCAATTGAGAACCTGACGACGGCGATGGAACAAGCAGCTGCTATCCGGCCGAAAGTGGGAGGATTTCCTTATCTCGCCGAGTCTCTGCGACGGGCTGGAGTCCATCGCAATATCTGGTCTCTCCCAGCCTGCCAAAGCCTGTTCTTGACGGACCTGGGGCCCGTTGTCATACAGAATGCACCCCTGATATCTGGCATGGTGGACGTCCCCGCTTTTGACCGAGAAGCCCTGATTGCAGCTCTGCGAATCGATCAGGCCGGAAAAAGCACGTTTCCAGAGTTTCTGGCAGCCAGTTGGCGCGCGGGAGTCGTGCGGTATGACGTGGATTTCGCTGCGCGCACAGTAGCCTACCTAGGCTGCAATGGGGAAGAGTACATTGAAGCCTATCCGGCAGTCGAAATCGATTAGCCGCATGTGGAGATTCAGTCGTTGCTCGCGGTACCTGCCAAACAGTTCTTTCCACGATCGCATAATCGCCGAGTCACTCATCGAGGCTCGGACTGAATGTTGAACGATCGGTGTTCGCGGATTCGGGTATTTATCGAACGACTTGGTACAGCTTAGGAAGCATTTCTTATGCAACACACGGCTCAACTATTCGATAGCTGTAATTCCAACTGACGCAGTGACAATGTTGGTGGTGGGGGCCAATTCTGCCCCAGCTTTTGAGCAAGGGCGCCGACACTTGCGACAGCCAAAGAATGTGCTGCCAACTGCTTGCGGAGGCTCTGGTCAAGCGAACTCCAGACCTGAACCCGCACCTGAAACGATCCGTTTCCGCTTCCCGGATTCTTGCTATTGATGCGTAACCATAACGGACAAGGCCCACTATAAAGAAAACGACCCCTGGGACGCGACGATCCGATGAAGAAGTACCCTCCGAGGCGCCCTAATAGGCAGTTGGAGTGAGCATTGATTGGATCGAGTGATCCGAAGAGGGGCCATGTGCTGTCCCACTGTACGTCGTTCCAGCCATCAGGGCCATTGTTGCCATGCAATACGTCTCCCGCCCAAATTGATCCTGCTGCGAAAATCTCATAGTCATCTCCGTTGTTGAGGACGATGCCCGTGTTAACGTCGCCATCGGATTGGTGGACGGTGACAGTTCTGTCGATCACCATCCGGGCGGGTGTCGAAGGAAATACAGGTGCCGGAACATCAGGCTTTTGCGGTGAATTCTCAGTGGAGAATAGCTCAGCACCATAAGAAAAGACTGTTGGTGTCGCCGTGTCCTGAATGGCTGTAATTGGAAGAGTGAGTTGGCCCGCCTGCATGCTTTGGACAACATTTGCCGGAACAGCGGGCACAGGCCAGAAAAGAATATTGCTCGGTAATGCCGGGAAACCAGCTGTTGTTACCGGATTCCCAGCATCTGAACGTCGTTTTGCGTGCAGCCAGGCCAGCGCCAAGCCAACCTGGTAATCGATAGCTTGGGGATAGATTTCATCGATCACACCATTGCCATCCACCACCGGAATGTCATTTACAAATGCATTGGCCAGCGATGTGAACTTCTGATCGAGCAGCGACTTCAGACGTGCTTCTTCTGTTGCGCCGGCACCAAGCAAGACGGCTACTGCACTCGCAAAACAACCTTCAGCAATCGGATGATCGGAAGGTTCAAGATTAGTATGTTTGTGGCGCTCTGCCAGCCAGCCAAGATACGCATCGCGAACTGTTGTGTCAGGGTCATCGAGCGCCGTCAGCGCAAAGTAGGGTGGAAAGGCGGCCGACCATGCGCCTGTTTTTCCTCCTGTGAACCCACACGCAAATATCCAGCCTTGAAAACGAGTGGCCAGCGGGATGTTCTCTTTAAGAAACAACGATATCGCTACTTCTTGAGCAGCGGGGTCATCCTTTACGTCGAAACAGCCGCGAGATTGATAGACCGCGTAGGTACGGGCCATAGGCACGGAAGCAACCGGAACAGCGACCGAGAGAATTGATGCAGGAATCCCTGCGACAGGCAAAGCGATTCCAGCCAGAGGTACGGATTCGGGAATGAAAGCAAAAATTCCGAGAGAAGCAATGACGCCTGTCAGCATCGGAGCAATCACCGGGGCGGCAACGGCGCCGGCTACCGTCCAGAGCGTTAATGGATCAGATAGGCAATTCCAGTATCCGGCTTGTTTCATTGCACCGGCAAAGTCTGTGCGGGCTGCGTAGCTATTGCCAGTAATACTTTGCAGGGCGCGACCTAATGGAAATTCAAGCGCCGGAAGAATACCGGTGGCGCCCCTTGCATTCAAACCTCCGACTGGACGTACCAGCAACCAACTATGCTCGGCCAGGTAGTCGCCGAGATTGTTAGCCTGCCGAACTACTTCCATGCGCGTTCCGGCCGATGTGCAAAGTTTGTTGATGATGAAGTAAGTGGTTACCAGGCCCACTAATTCATCCATCGACAACTCCCATCGGCGATAGCGATCAAAATATCCCCATCGCTCATCACCCAGGTCGGTTCCATTCGCCTTGATATAACGCTGCGTTTCTTGTTCGCCCATCAGATTGACCAACGTATCGCGGTTGCGCAGCGGCCAATGTCTTGGGTCTGTGGATGGACTGCAATAGAGGTAGTTGCCATTTTCAATCAGAAACTCGTCAGAGGCCAGCGGTGATGAACCTGCTAACAACCAACGATCCGAGCATGTCGGATCCCATCGCATGGGATAACCGTCGAAATGATTGCCGCTGGATTTGTAAAGGGACTTGAAGGTCGCAACTGCCGAATGCAGAATTCTCGGCGCGTGCGGGTGTCCAATAGCGTCTTCAACTGCCAGGCAGGCCAAGAACATCGATCCCGTCAACAAAGGGTTGTCATTTTCCGGGGGATTGCGAATGCAGTTCCACCGAGTAAGTTGCTGATCGGTTTCGCTCTGAGCCAGCAGATCGCTCGTCTTGAGGTTTGTATTCAACTGATTTTGCTGAGAGAAGAAGTTTCTCCTGAAGTATCGTCCGATTGCAAAATGACGGGAGAGAAACGCCGCGCGAAGTTGCGAATAAAGAGTTGCAAGCTGTTGATCGGTAGCCACCGTTCAGTCCTCCTCAAGAAGTCGATTCGTGCGTCAACAGCAGTTATTGAAGTGTGACCAGAACAGGAATGAGTCCCAATTTGCCTGATATTGGCTTCAATGCCTTTCCGAGAATCGCGCCAAACGAACGATTTGGCTCGCTGGCTTTCATTGCATGTCCGGGGGTAGAAGAGGAGGTCAACAAATCGCCGACGCAGATTGCCTCTTGACGGGCGTCTACCTTGCAATACACCTTTCCGACCAGAGCCACGGGAACACGGGCTTGATCTGATGTCTTTTTATCCAGCACGATCGCATGCCGGTACTCACCCGCACCGGATACGACACCGGCAACCTTTCTGTCGTAAGCTTCGCAGCTTTCTTTCAGTTGCCCGTCTTTGTCGATCACAACGACAGTTCCCGCACCAGGAAGCCGCTCTTCGGGAACTACATCGAAATGCTCTGCACAATCGGCTCCGGACAACAGGACATCGCCAGTCACCATGAGATCTCCATGGAAATAGCCGGCATATTGACCGCCTTCACCAAAGATGCCTACGCCTGTTGTGCTTCGCCCATCCACACCTCGTCCAGAGTTACTCGTGGCAAATACCCCTGTGTCCGTCATTGCTGTTGCCCGGATTGCGATGCTCTGAGTGCTGCGTGCGTCAATTCCAAGGCCAGAAGTGCTGATGGCAAAAAGAGCGGTATTAGTTTGACTGATAGCCTGCACACCAATGCTTGAGTTACTTCGAGCATCGACACCCATCCCAGAGGAGCTTGTAGTGAACAGGCCAGTGTTAGTCTGGCTTTCGGCATGGACTCCAATGCCCGAATTGCTGCGAGCATCAACTCCCATTCCGGATGTGCTGGTGGCAAACAATCCAGTATTGTTTTGCGCGGTGGCATGAATTGCTATTCCCTGTTGGGCTGAGGCTACGACCGCTGTTTCGGTGGCGGCTGAAGCAATACCAATTTTCGCTCCAGGCGTAGCTGTTCCAACGCCAACATTGCCGCTCGCATCGATACGCATGCGCTCGGCATTGTTCGTTTTCATAACGATTGGTTGAGCATCAGTCGTACCCAGGAAAACATTCGATCCGTTTCCAGTGTTACCAGACAGTTCCCACGTAGTGATTGGCACAAAACCCTCCTCTTTGAAGACACTCTCGGAAACATTTCTATAAAAGAGCTGCAAACAATGAATGGGATTCGTTCGCTGGCTTGGAGGAAAGTCGAAGACCGCCTGGCGAACACAGCCGCCGATACGTTCTTTTGGGCCCGATGGAATCTTATGCTTAGTTTCTACTTGTGACCGAGCAACATTACTGATCCAAAACTACTTACTATGTTCTTCAGGAAACTCAACTTAGCACATATTCTTGAGGTTGTCTTCGACATTTTCTGATCCAGATTGCTCTCTTTCCTGAAGCACTCATCGGCCTGAAGTTAACAGTCGAGGGGACGTCTGACTCCGATCCGACCGAATAGGTGACCAGCCATATCGACGGGAACCAACGTCATTTGTTAGTAGTTAACTGAGTGGGTCGGTCAGGCGGGCGATCGATTAACATTTTGCAGAGGAACTTCGAGCCATGAATCAAGCAGAGATGATCGCCAAGTGGGACGAGCACATTCGTTATGAGTTTTCGACTCGCGACGTCTCTTCGACCATTACAACAATGGTCGAGGATGCCTACGTCAACCATGTCCCCGTCATGTCCGGCGGCTACGGTCATGCGGCCTTGCGCCGGTTTTATGCGGAAGACTTCATCTCGCTAATGCCGGCTGACACTTCCATCAAACTCATCTCCCGTACCCTCGGCGAGGATCAACTGGTTGATGAGATGATATTTTCTTTCACCCACACCGAAGAGATGCCCTGGATGCTCCCCGGAATTCCTCCGACTCATCGCCACGTTGACATTCCTCTTGTCGTGGTTGTCGGTTTTCGCGAAGGCAAGCTGGCGCATGAGCGCATCTACTGGGACCAGGCGTCAGTGCTCAAGCAAATAGGTCTGCTCACGAACCCATCGCTCCCGGTATTCGGCGGCGAGACCGCGCAGAAGCTCCTCAATCCTGCCCTGCCCTGACTCGATTCGAGGAGGAGTTTATTCGCACTTTGTATACTGGCGACGCGCTTGTATCGCAAAGCGATAGGCAAGTTTTCGGTAGACAGCCGCCATTTTTGCCGATTACCAGGCGTCAGGAGTTTTGTGGTGAAACAGCAGCTACTCGCACCCCAGGCCGTCAACTTTCCTTGCGAGCAAGTCCGTTCGCTCTTCCCTGCGCTCGCCGAGGAGCCAGGCTTCATCTTTTTCGACAATGGTGCTGGTGCTCAGATCCCCCGAGCTGTTTTCGACGCAATCAATGATCATTTACTGCACCGCAACGTGCAGCGTGGCGGACGCTACGCTAAAAGTATTGAGGTCGACGCAACGATCGCACGATCCCGTGAGAGCGTTGCCGCTTTGATCAACGCACACAGCAGCGAGGAAATCGCCTTTGGTATGAATGCCACATCGTTTCTTCGTCTGCTCAGCCTCGCGATCGGTCGTACCCTCCAGACCCGCAATGAGATCGTCGTTACAGACCTTGATCATGAAGCCAACATCGCCACCTGGCTGCAGCTCGAGCGGGAGGGAGCGAGGATTGTCTGGTGGAAGATGCGTGAAGATAACAACCTTTACGTTGAGGACCTAGCGCCGCTCATCAACTCGAAGACCCGTCTTGTTGCTTGCACGGTTACCTCCCACACCCTCGGTTCTATTGTTGATGTCGCGGCCGTTGCCAAACTGTCGCACGCTGTCGGTGCTGAAGTCGTCCTCGATTGTGTTCACTACGCTCCCCATGCACTCATCGATGTGCAGGCATTCGATTGTGATTACCTGGTCTGCTCCGGCTACAAGATATTCGGCCCTCACATGGGTTTCATGTGGGGGAGACTCGATCTTCTGAATGTTCTCCAGACCTTCCGTGAGGAGTTTATCCCTGACTCTCCTCCCGGCAAGATCGAAGCCGGCACCTTTATCTACGAGAATGTTGCTGGAATGGCTGCTGCTATCACCTATCTGGAAACTCTCGGCGCAAGCCATGGCGGGGAAGAGGAACCCGCGGCCTCCGGATCGCTCCGAGCTTCTCTAGTTCGTACGATGACTTCAATCCGCGAGTACGAAGCCACACTTTCTTTCGAAATGCTTAAGGTCCTGCAGGCTGCTGACGCCATCATCTATGGCATTGATGACACCTCCCGCCTGGCCGAACGCGTTCCTACGTTTTGTTTTAGACTTCCCAACGTTCCACCCGCGCATGTCACCAAGGTCATGTCTGACCGCGGCATTGGCATTCGTGACGGCCACATGTACGCTCCGCGATTGATGAAGCGCCTTAGGGCGAGCCTCGATATTGGTGTCAACCGCGCATCCCTTGTCCACTACAACACCATTCAGGAGATCCACGAGTTCGGGAAGGTACTCCGTGATATCGTTCGGGGACACTAAGAAAGCTACTCCTGAGCGGGCGCCGATGGCTTTCCATCTCGCCAACTGGCCGGAGACGTCTCCCAAACTCAACCGCGCGCTCACGCAACGCCAACTCACCATGATGACGATTGGCGGTGCGATCGGAGTCGGGCTTTTTCTCGGCAGCTCAGTCACGATCCGGCTTGCCGGACCAGGCGTCATCCTCTCTTATCTATTTAGCGCCATCATCGCTCTTATCGTCGCTTACTCGGTTGCGGAGATGGCCGTCACACATCCCGTCCCCGGCTCTTTTGGCGTCTATGCGCAGACATACTTGAATGAGTGGTCCGGCTTCACGGTTCGTGTTACCTACGCATTCGTTCAAATCCTGGCCATCGGCGCGGAGGTCACGGCCGTTGCAATTTACTTTTCCCTCTGGTTTCCGACGGTTCCGCAATGGATTTGGGTGGTTGGAGTCTCGGTCGGTTTGATCGCAGTCAATAGGCTGCATGTCGGCAACTTTGGTGAATTCGAATACTGGTTCGCCATCATCAAGGTGATCGCTATCGTGAGCTTCATTCTCGTCGGCCTCGGACTGATCTTCGGCGCCGGCCCTGCGCGCGCCATTGGATTCTCAAATCTCGTCTCCCACGGAGGATTTCTTCCCAGTGGCCTGAAAGGTGTCGGGCTTGCGTTGAGTCTCGCGCTGACAAGTTACATGGGAGTGGAAATCATCGGCATCACCGCTGGCGAGGCCTTGCAACCCGAAAAGACCATTCCTCACGCCATGCGGACCGTCATCCTTCGGCTCATTCTCTTCTACGTGCTCTCTATCACGGTGATGCTCTCGATGACTCCGTGGGACAGGATGGGCAGCGGCATCACTGGCAGTCCCTTTGTGCTGGCTTTCGCGAAAGTCGGCATTCCGTACGCTGCGAAGATCATGAATGTAGTTGTCATCACCGCCGCTCTTTCAAGCGCGAACACCAATCTCTACACCACTAGCCGGACACTCTTTTCGCTGTCTCATGACGGCTATCTCTCGAAGGCTCTCAGCAACCTGGGCAGGAACGGCGTACCCTATGCTGCCCTGATGGTTTCGGCCGCTGGCATGGTCGCCGCCATCCTGCTGGCCATCTTCGTTCCTGGCCGAGCATTCCTGCTGCTTTACGGCGTCGCTGTAGCTGGCATGTTTTTCGTTTGGAGCATCATCTTGCTCGCTCATTTGTCCTTTCGTCGCTCAATTGGGAAAGATCGTCTGGCACAGCTCCCTATCCGCCTGCCGTTCTCGCCTTACCCGCAGATTGCGGCCCTGATCGCTCTCGCGGCCATCGCTATCAGCACCTACCAGGTGGAGGACCTGGAATACTCGGTTCCGAGTTTCACCGCGTTTCTGCTGGTGATTACTGTCTTCTGCTGGACGGCGAAGCGTAGGAACCGAAGCAAAGGAGGGACAGCTCTGAATGCGCTCTCTTGATATCTAAAAGTGAATAGTTGAGATCGCGAAACGATTGGGCACTTCCAGATGATGCGCTCTACCTAATCTCCAACTGCTCAGAGCTCAGTGAAAAGGGTGGCACCCATATTTAGCGCTCAAACTCTGCCTATTTAAGATTCCGCTTGTACAACGCCGTCAGCTCTGACCACGCTCTCTCCGCGCCCGCTTCGTTGTAAACCTGGCTTCCGCGCACAGTCCACCCGTGGTTGCAGCCTTCAAAAACCTCCACAGTTGCCCTCAGATGAGCCTCCGCAAATGCCTCTTTCAGCTTGTCTTTCGCCAATGGATCACGCTTGTCGTCATTGGCCGCCACGCAACACAGTACCTCAGCCTTCATCCTGGGAATCAGCAGATGTGGACTGTCTGGCTTGTCAGTAACGAGTCCGCCGCCATGGAATGTCGCCGCAGCGCCAATGCGGTTCGGAACGGTCGCTGCCGTGCGGAACGTCAGCGGACCGCCCATGCAGTACCCTTGGACGCCCATTTTCTTGTTCTTATCGGTCTGCGGTTGTTGATCCAAGAAATCGGTGTACGACTTCGCATCGCTGATGTTGGCGTCTGCCGTCAGCGCTGCCGCCAGAGGCATCACCTTTGCGCGGTCCTCCGGCTTCGAGAAGTCAAACGAACCATCCACAACCGGCGCCTTCGCATTGCGATAGAACGGATTCGGTACCAGCACCACATAGCCCTCGGCGGCAAGCCTGTGTCCCATCTCGCGAAAGATGGGTCTTAACCCCAGGATGTCTGTCCATATCAATACCGCTGGCCACGATCCCTTACCTTCAGGGTAGAAGAGTGCCGAATCCGACACGCCGCCCGAAGACATTGTCACATTCACATCCTTCTCCACAACCTTAGCCTCAGCCGTTCCGATAGCCGAACTCAGTACCACCGTAGCTGCTGAACCGACGATAAAAGCACGCCTTGAGACGGTCGGATCATGCGTCACGCCTTGATGAATAAAGTCATCGCACATATGCTGGGTCTCTCTCCCTGTCCATTTTTTTTGAATCGGCAGTATGACTGAACTGAAGTCCTGTTGTCGATGCATTCCTGTACTCGCCTCAAACCGTTGTGAAGGCCACATCTGGCTCGACTGCAACGCACAGGAGCGAAGTGCAGTTCGAAGAAGCTCGCAGGGGAGACGAAGCGCCTTTCTCAGGATTCAACTGCCGAAATAATCGAGGTCGACTATCTAGGCGTGTGGATACCGATCTGTGGTACGAAGCACAAAAGTACTCATTCGCGATACGATCACAGCTCGATCGCCAATCGTCTCTCTATATCCTAGTCCTCTATTGTCTATCCGCGTCCACCGCGGAATCGCCGAACGTAATTCCGGTCTTACTGTCTACGTATTGAGTACTTAGCCGGAGAACAAAAGTCTCGTCCATTGCTAGTTCTTCGGTCGAAAGAAGTGCATCCTACAGATTGTCCTTGATCACAATGACGGACGAGCGTGGCCTTCCACCCGCTCCCAGAACATAAGCCGCCCTGAGTATCGATGTCGACCAGAAGGATCTCGTTGCAGTCGGTAAAGCTGCAACAAATGCAAGTCTACCGGGGCGGCGAACGCACCATCATTGTGCTCGCGTGCATCGGCTTTTTATCTACAGCTTGCACCATAGTTCTATCGCTCTTTCCTGCGGAGACGACACGCATCCCGCCCGTACCCTTTTCAAAGTCGTGATGACGCTTGTGCTGCTGACCGCCTGTGTTGCAATCTATCGTTCAAGTCGCAGCAGACAGCAATCCGATATCTCCGCTCAATGAACGGAAAGATGCCGTCATCTATCGTGCAGTTGAAAGGAACAACTCATGACCCAATCTGTCACAGAATTACTGGATTTGTATAATGCTGCAGCCCCGCTTGAGGAAGCGTATACAATTCCCGCTGGGTGGTATCTGGATCAGCGCATCGAGGAGGTTGAGCGCGAAGAGGTCTTCGGCAGGAACTGGATCGCCGTTGGCCGGATCGACCAGGTCGCAGTGGAGGGCCAGTTCTTTACGGTTGAAATTGCGGGCGAGCCGCTTGTAGTCGTGCGCGGATCAGATGGCGAACTGCGAGCCTTTTTTAATGTCTGCCGCCATCACGCGGCTGCTGTCGCGAATGTGCCGTCCGGAACCGTACAATACCTGCGCTGTCCTTATCACGGATGGACCTATGGACTAGACGGGTCGCTGAAAGGCGCTCCGGAATTTACGGGCGTGTGCAACTTCGATCGCGGAGCCAATGGGCTTATTCCTATCCGCGTAGAGACCTGGGAGCACTTCGTCTTCGTCACTTTCGACCGTGGCGCACCCCCCCTCATTGCTCTTCTCGGTGACTTGCCAGGGCGCGTGGTACCGCTCGACTTACCCAATCTTCAATTTTTCGCGCGCAAGACCTACACACTCGCATGTAACTGGAAGGTCTATGTGGACAACTATCTCGACGGCGGCTACCACGTGCCTCACCTGCACAAAGGCCTGAGCAGTGTGCTCGATTACAAGGAGTACACGATTGAGAACGGGGAGCACTATTCCCTGCAAACGAGCCCGATGGTGAATTCAGAAGAACACGAATCGTTTGCCGCGACACGCACCGGCGACCGCGCTTACTATTACTGGCTATATCCCAACTTCATGATCAATATCTACGAAGACCTGATGGACACTAACCTTGTGCTACCGCTGGCGACGGACCGCTGCCTTGTGCAGTTCGATTTTTTCTTCAAGGATACGAGCAATGCCGCGCTGCCGGCGAACACCAGGAGCATGGCCGTAAGTGATCGCATCCAGGACGAGGATGTAGATATTTGTGAAAGCGTGCAGCGGGGTCTGCGCTCGCGCGCGTATGGAATGGGACGGCTATCTGTACGGCGAGAGGCTGCGGAACATCTGTTTCATCGACTTCTGGCGATGGACCTGCGGCGAGCGGGAAATTCAAGCTGCTGAGACTCTGTCATAGCTTATCGCCCTTTCAGGAGGGCACCTACCGAAGTGGTTATGCCAGCCGTCCCGGCAGATACTGTCCCAGAAAACGCCGTGCCAGGATGAATCCATCCTTGCGCTGCTGCGGGAAGTCGGGAAGGTTGCCGCTGTGTGGTGCATCCCAGAATTCGTCCTCGTGTTCCACCGCGATGCCGCCCTTGAACTGGATTTGCAGCAGCACTGTGAGGAACTCCGGCCAGTTCACGATGCCCTGTCCAGGGATACGGTAACGCCACCATCCATGCCCGTGAATGCCCACCTGTTGCAGCACCGGCTGGATGATCTCGGTATCTTTGGCATGCACGGCGAGGATGCGATCTTTGAACTGCCACGCCACGCTGATCGGGTCAATGTACTGCCGCACGAAATGCGAAGGATCGAATTCCAGCCCCAGCCGCTTGCTCGGCACGAGGTTGAAGACGGCCTGCATCGCAGCTGGAATGCTAGCGAAATTGCCAACGTTTGGGTAATTTTCCCATCCCATTGACACGTCGAGTTTTTCGCAAACGGGCAGGTATTTTCCGTTGAAGACATCGGCGAAGGCTTTGGCCTGATCTTCCATGCTGGCGCCGGGCATCCCACCGCTGAAGGTTCCAACAAACTTGCAGCCCAGGCGATGGCAAAATTCCAGGGCGCGAACGAACTCGGCATTCGCAGTTGCGCGCTTGCCTGCATCGGGGTCCGTGTGGTTGGGGCCGAAGAATTCAATACTGATAATGCGAATGCCTGCGTTGCGCGCCACGGCCAGAACCTGATCGATGGCGCTGTCGCTTAGATCAGGGTTGAAGTTCGGACTCGGCGTCAGCACCACCCCTTCGTAACCGGCTTGCGCTGCAAAGGCGAGCTTCTCCGGCGAGTACGGGGTGATGATGGAGAGCTTGGGGTAGGGCGTATCTGCTGGCATAGCCGTCTGCCCTGCATGCTCCTGTGCCGTCGCAGCCTTTGCTCCTACCATGCCCAGCGCAGCCGCGGATGTCCCGCCTACCTTTAAGAAATCGCGCCGATTCCAAAACGAGCCTTCGCTCTCCATAGCCTCATCTCCTATATTCGGCGCAATCCTTCGATCAGGTCACTGCCCTGCAGAATTATATAGGGCACGTCGAACGATACGGACAGCAACGAATGAGGCGAAGGTCAATGATCGTTCATCATCAAAACAGCAAGTTCTACACGACTGCGAACCCCGACCTTTTCAAACATACGGGACAGGTAGTTCTTGACTGTGTGCTCGCTCAGGTTCAAGCGCCTTCCGATCTGTCGATTTGTTTGCCCCTCGACGACAAGGCGCGCAACCTTCAGTTCTCGGTCATTCAGTTGCACATTCGTAGACCTTGCGCTGCAGAAGGTTGAGCATTCTGCAAAAGCGTCAAATACAGCACGCAATTCTCCCGGCTGAACCCACACTTCCCCTTGGCGTACTTTGTCGACGCACTTAACGAGCTGCTCCATAGGGTCTGAACGATGAAAAACGCCCCGTGCATGAGCTCGGAATGCGTCGAGCGCCAACTCTTCATTGGTATCGTCCAACAGTACAATGACGCGGCATTCCGGCAGAAGACTATGCAAGGTTGGAAGGACGCGAAAACCTGCAAGCGGACCATCGCTCAGAGCGGCACTGATGAGTGCAATCTCTGGCTGTTGTGCTCGGGCAACCTGCTCCACTTCAGCGCTACTGGTCGCCTGTGCCGCGCTGCCAATCAAATCGCGATGTCGGCTCAGGTTAAGGAGCATGAGTTCACATTCCAGAGCCGTCCTATCTGAAATGAGAAGCCGCAGGTGCACTGTGTCCGTTGGACCGTCATGGTTCTGACTTTCCACAGGGACTCTTTGCAGGCTTTCCACGTGAAGGCCTGCCAGATGTTTGCTGGTTTTGGCTGCAACTTCTGATCCTGGAATCGGCGCTGCGGCGAAGACAGCATGTGCTGTTCGGTGTGACCCCGATTCCTGGACACGCTGACTCAGGCGAGTATTTGCCGTTTCCGATGCTGGCGTCACACAGCTACCTCTAACCCGAGAAACACGTATGTATGCACAACAGTTGTGTAACCCGGGTTATTAATTCAGGAGTGGCCTGTACAAGTCGCTGCCTGGCTATCAAGTCTTAAACGCGTTAAGACTTTATTGCTTAAGTCTTAACGCGTTTAAGACTTCTTTGTCAAGTGAGGCCCTCGCTAGCAAGGCGGCTATCGATGGTTTAGATATGTAGCCAGAACCCAACTTCGTTGTCGCGGACGAGAACTGTCAGGATTGATCCTTCTGAGGCCTATTGCCGGCAAGCTGAGATCCGACTTTGGAGAAGCCTGCTTTAACGGAGTGAATTGCCCAACCACCGAATTTCGGGATGAAACGCCATAGAGCGGGGCGTCGTTTAGGCTCGGGCTGGGTTTGCGGTCGAGATGAACCCGAGACCGACAAGAGACCACCTGGGATTTTCGGCACGGAAGAAGCGAACTGGGACTGTATGTGCCGAACCTTGGCTTTTGAAACCGTCGACATATGTCGTTGTAACACGCGCTTTGGCTCGGCATACGAGACCGGTTGAGGCCGGTGTGGAGATTCCGGGATCGAATCTGCCGTCTGTGGTGGCAGTGCAATTGCAGACAAGGTGGGAGAAGGAGTAAAGGTCGCTTCCGGCACCAGCCTTATCGCAAGGAAGAGTGAGACCGCGGCAAGGCATGCGAACGCAGCCTTTTTGTTCGCGGAATAATCCAGATTGGGTGGCGATACCATCGCGCGAACCCTTGTGGAGAGTAAAGAGGGCGAGGAAAGAAAATCTATCGGACCGGCGAACCCTTCTCCGGAAAGCCGCCAACTTGCCAAGGTCGTCAGGCACGCCGCATAGTCGAGGCGGCATGCATCCGAGCGATCTGCTGAGGCTTCATCGCAGATCAATTCGCGATCCCAACGCAGGTGACGTCGAACAAGCCACGCTGCAGGATGGAAGAAAACAAGATAACAGCCAACAGTGGCAAGTCTGTCCCAGAGATAATCCCGTCGCCGAACATGCATTAATTCATGCTTGAGAATGCCCATGAGTTGTGGCGTCTCAAGTCGAGAGAGGTACTCGTTGGGCAATAGGATTTGGGGGTGTCTCCACCCGGCAGCGGCAGGCGAGCCGAGGCGCGGGACCAGCCGCAATTCACAATGAGGTGCTTGAACACCCGTACGGACGGATTCGAAAAGGGACAAAAGTGAATCGGAGGGAGGTTGTGAAGTCCGTAAGAGAGTTTTTAATTGCCAGAATCGGGCGCAAAAGCTGAGCAAGGAGAGAGCGAGGATAGCCAAATATGTCCAACACAAGCCGGACAGAATTGTCGAAAAGTAGGGTGTGAAATCAAAATTGAGCGCCCACGACCAATGTGTCTCTGCAACACCTGGAAAGGCCGCGCTAACGGAGGCACCTGAGGCTGACAAACGGGAGAGGGGAAGCAAACCTAACCATGCTGCCACCATTCCTCCGAGAAAGACTCCCCATAGCCAAAATCGGAATTTAGGATCCCGGACGAACCGGCACAGGAGCCACAAGAGCATGTATCCAGCCGCAGACTGAACCACATACGTGAACCACAGACTCGAAAGCGCCGATGCAGTCTCACTACTCATTTGGCTTCAGGCCTTGGGTGTGAATCGAACTCCGATGTTGGCCTACGACAGCTCCCTACGTCGATTTTGGATTAATCCCTCGAGCTTGCCCAATTCCTTGCGACTGATGCGCTCATCGCTCAAGAGCGCCACGAGCAGTTCCGCCCGGGAGCCCGTGAAGTACCTGGTCAGCAAGTTACGAATGGAAAGCTTGTGGAGGTCGCCGCGGTTGATCAGTGGGCGGAAGACAAACGCCCGGCCCTCTTGTCGGTGATCCACTTGTCCTTTGCGCTCCATGATCCGGAGCCAGGCTTGAACAGTTTTGTAATTAGGCGGGGGATCCTCGCCGGATGCCTGCACAATGTCCTCAATGGCTCCTTCGCGAATTCGCCACAGAACCCGCAACAAGCGCAGCTCTCCTGGCGTGGGAAGTTCTACCTTCTGGCTTTGATGCTTCTTTGCCATCTATAGAGAGATTCTCCAACAAAAGCTCTCATAAGATCAACAGCTCTTGAAATCACATACACACCTATTCTGACCACATCGAGCGTTTTCAAAAGTGCAATAAATAAGAGTGTTCATGTCTCCAAGCTCGATATAAACGAGCGGGATATGTTGGACTCTAGGTAGAAGTTGCACGCGAGCCGGATAGAAATCGCGGGGCTGACTACTACGTACACAATTGTTTTCTGGACTTCACCTGTCTACGACGTTTTTGCGATTGCCTTGTTGTGAGTTCATGAACCGGGCCGATCTCTTGGTAAAATTGCAAACGCTCTCTCAATGTTTCACTGTACATAGAATCAGACGGGGGCGTTGAATTCTGCTGCTGCGAGAAGACCTCCATCAACAACATGCATAATCCCTGTTATTCCGATGGCGTCATCAGAAACAAGGTAAAGTGCAGCCTGGGCCACATCTTCAGGTTTAAGAATGGCTCCGAGCGGGACCCGCGATAAACGATCCCGGATACGTGCTTCTCCTTGAGCGCCATGACCCAAGTGATCGCGAAGCATTGGCGTGTCCGTAATACCAGGACATAGGCAATTTACACGGATGCCGTCTCTGCCATAATCCAGGGCGAGAGATTTCGTGAGGAGCGCGATCGCTCCCTTCGAGGCGCTGTAGACAGGCGTACCCACCTGGCCCACCATGCTCCCAATAGACCCGGTGTTTAAAATGGCGCCGCCCCCACTACGGCGCATGTGCGGTACAACATGCTTGATTGCGAGAAATGCCGCCTTCAAATTGATTGATATCAGGCGGTCCCACTCTTCTTCAGTCGTGTCTTCGAGTGGCTTCGCGAGCACTATCCCGGCATTGTTGAACAAGATATCGATCTTACCCCAGCGGGTAATCGCACCCTGCACCATTTTCTTAACATCAGGTTCGTTGGCTACATCCGTCCGCTCAAAAATTGCCTCACCACCGTCGGCCAGAATTTCTTCGACAGTTTTTATGCCGTGCTGCTCATCTATATCGACAGCGGTTACTCTGGCGCCTTCGCGAGCAAAGGTTATCGCGCTTGCCCTGCCAATGCCGCTCGCTGCGCCAGTAACGATCGCAATCTTTCCGCGCAGCCTCATTCGCCGATTCGTTTGATTGTCTTCATGGTCCATTTATCACCACACGTCGAAACAAATAGCAAGATTAGCAGCAATTAGATCTAGTCATGGACGTGTGAGAGCCTTGACATCGAAGCCACCCGACCCTGATTATCGGATGGTTTGATTTGGCGGTGCAAGGAGGCATTCTTAATGTTCGGAAGAATGTCGAGGCGATCTTTTGTGAAAACGCTCGCCATAAGTGCGGCGGCTGACGCTGGAGTTGGCCCGGTCTTTGGACAGGATCGCGTTGGCACTTCCTGCATGCCTACAGAATGGTCTTACACCACAGGAAAGCAATACTCCGATCCGTTTAATCAGGTCGATGTGGATGCCATCATCACTCTACAGTCCGGTCAGGAAGAACGAGTGCCCGGATTCTGGGCGGGCGGTTCTACATGGCGTGTGCGCTATGCGCCGCCTGGACCGGGCGTCTACAAGATCCGATCTGCCTGTAATGACACCGCAAACCATGATCTTAACGATCGCGTATCGACTTTGCACGTCGATGTATACACCGGGCAAAATCCTCATTACAAGCATGGCGCGCTCAGAGTCGCGGAAGACCGTCGTCACTTTCAGCACGCCGATGGCACCCCCTTCTTTTGGCTGGGCGATACATGGTGGATGGGACTGTGTAAGCGCCTTAGCTGGCCAGACGGTTTTGAGACGCTGACTGCTGATCGTGTGCAGAAGGGCTTTACCATCGTGCAAATCGTGGCGGGCCTCTATCCTGACATGGAGCCTTTCGATGCACGCGGCGCAAACGAGGCTGGATTTCCATGGGAACCTGATTTCTCGTGCATCAACCCTGCGTATTTTGACATGGCCGATGTTCGCATTCAGCATCTTGCGGATAGCGGTCTTGCCGCCTGCATCGTTGGGTTTTGGGGATATTTCATTCCTCGCATGGGCATGCCGAAAGCCAAGCAGCATTGGCGGTATCTCATCGCACGCTGGGGCGCATATCCAGTTGTCTGGTGTCTTGCGGGTGAAGGCACCATGCCTTACTACCTTTCGAAAACGAAGGAACAGGATGCAGCGATACAAAAGCATGGCCTGACGGAACTGGCGCGCTTCGTCCGTTCGACCGATCCGCACCATCATCCAATCACCATTCATCCCCCAAACAGCGCACGCCTCTGCGTGGATGATCCTGCTGTGCTTGACTTCGACATGTTGCAGACCGGCCATAGTGATCGCCAAAGCATCCCGAACACGATCGAAACCATCAATCGTTCCCTTGCCGCGAATCCCAAAATGCCCGTTCTGGTTGGAGAGGTCTGCTATGAAGGCATCATGGAAGCGAGCCGCCAGGAGGTGCAACGGTTCATGTTCTGGTCGGCCATCCTGAGTGGGGATGGCGGACACACCTACGGCGCTAACGGTATCTGGCAGATAAATACACGACAACAACCCTATGGCATGTCACCACATGGCCACTCCTGGGGAGGTCCGGCGTGGGATATTGCCGCACAGCTTCCCGGATCGGGTCAACTCGGCCTCGCCAAAGGCCTGCTGACTCGCTATTCATGGTGGAAGCTTGAACCCAAGTCAGATTCCATTGAGCCGCGCTGGAGCAATACAGACTACTGGCAGCCCTTCGCGGGCGCAATTCCCGGAGAAGCCATCATCGTCTTTTCTCCCATGGGTTTCAAAGCAATCACATTTCATCAACTTCAAGCCGCAACCTATAAAGCATTCTTTTTCAATCCGAGCGACGGAACCGAAGTGCAAGTCGGAAACATCAGCCCGGATAACGGCGGAATATGGAAGGCCCCGGAATTCCCCATTTTCCGCGATTGGGTCATCGTTCTTGAGCACAAAGCATGACGTCCTGGTAACAGCAATGCCTCATCCAAAACCCGGATTTCGAGTTACGCTTTCCGCGGATTTCTGCGACGAAAAAGGTCGGCTTATTTTTCCGGATATTGGCTTATCTGTTCTCGATAGCGTTCCGGAAGTCTCTTACGGATTCCTCAAGGAATATCGATCCGAATACTCGTCCGAGCAATTAATGGGCTGTGACGTGCTCATTTCCTTGAAGCCGAAGATCACGGCGCAGTCTCTGCAGGGAATCTCGCAACTTTGCGCGATCGGACGTTGTGGCGTAGGTTATGACAATGTCGATCTGAACGCCTGTACTGAACATGGCATCGCGGTCTTCATCACCCCCGGTGGGGTCGTACGTCCCGTCGCGGAATCCATTGTCCTTTTTGTGCTCGCCTTGTCTCACAATCTCGTAATGAAGGATCGCGTGATCCGGGAAGGCCGCTGGGCTGAAAGCACGCGCAGGCTTGGGCGCGAACCGCGCCAACGTGTTGTCGGCACCATCGGCCTCGGCAACATCGCATCAGAAGCTGTGCGCCTCCTTGGCTCTTTCGATGTCCGACGATTCCTCGCATTTGATCCCTACGTTAGTCCCGAGCGCGCGGCGCTGCTCGGCGTGGAACTGGTAGCTCTCGACGAACTCCTGCACATGTCAGATTATGTCCTTGTCAATTGCCCGCTCACCCCGCAGACGCGCGGCTTGTTAGGCAAGCAACAATTCGCGCTGATGAAGCCGGACGCTGTGCTCATCAACACAGCTCGCGGACCGATCGTGGATGAAGCAGCATTAATTGACGCGCTGAAAAATGGCCGAATTGCCGCTGCTGCGCTCGATGTCTTTGAGAGAGAGCCTCTCAGTGCGGACTCTCCTCTACTGCGAATGGAAAATGTGATTCTCAGTTCGCATTCCATTGCCTGGACTGAGGAGCTCTTCCGCGACATGGGACGCATAGATTGCGAGGGTGCTCTCGCAATCTATCGCGGCGAGGTCCCTGAGAACGTGGTAAACGCTCAGGTGCTGAACCAGCCGAATTTCCGGATGAAGCTTGCGAAATATAAAGCTGCATTTGCAGCGGAAGGCCGTACTGCATGAATACCTTCAGGCAGCGTCTCCGTCAGGGAGATGTACTTCTGGGCCAGATGGCTCTTGAACTCTTCACGCCCGGCATCGGACCCATGCTCGCTGGATGCGAACTGGATTTCGTGATCTATGACATGGAGCATGGACGCTGTGACATTACTCTGCTGGCGGAGATGATCGCGTCATGCCGTGGAAGTGACATCATTCCGATTGCACGAGTTCCAGATTTGTCCTATGCTCCTTTGTCCCGCGTTCTGGACATTGGCGCGCGAGGCGTTATGGTGCCTCGAGTAGAAACGAGGGCTCAGGCTGTAGACATCGTCAGCCAGCTAAAATACCCTCCGATGGGCAGGCGAGGAGTGGCTCTTGGCGTGGCCCACGATCTCTATCGCGCCGGCAGTTCGGACTTCTTTGCCAAAACGAACGAGGAGATTTCTGTCATCGTCCTGCTCGAGTCGGAAAAGGCCTTCGAGAATCTACATGAGATCGTCTCCGTACCTGGAATCGACGTGGCCTGGATGGGTCACTTCGATCTCACCGTTTCAATGGGTATCCCGGCCCAATTCGAGCATCCTCGTTTTCTCGCTGCTATGGATGCGCTGCTCGCTGCCTGCAGCCGGCACGGTGTCGCGCCCGGATTTCTACCTCCTTCAGCCGAATCAGCGGTGCATTGGATCAATAAAGGATTCCGTGTGATCAGCCTTGGCAGTGATATTGATGTATTTCTCGATGGCGTCCGCGAGTTTCGCACGCACGTTGAGCAACACACCACTGCGGTTCGCAAGAAGTAAATGGATAGAACGGCATGAAATTCTCCGTACAAGCATTCAACGCCGGAACGTTCTGGGTTCCCGGGCCGGAAGTGTATTGGATGGAAAGCTGGAACCAACGGGAAGAAATGAACGTTCTGATCTATCTTATTCGTGGTGGTAACCAGAATATTCTCATTAATACCGGCCCTCCGCAGGACCTTGCAATCATCAACAGAGCCTGGCTCGACTTCTTCGGTTATCCAGAGGCGCAGATTGTCCGCACTGAGGATCAGTTGCCACAAAATATTCTGCGCTCGCAGGGCCTAACTCCAGACGACATCTCCACCGTACTGGTCACTCCGTTGCAGGCTTATGCCACAGCGAACATTCCGCTCTTCCGCAACGCAACAATAGGAATCTCGCGCCGCGGATGGATTGAAGATTTTCAAGCTCCTTTCTACCACCTGCACGTTCCCCGTCATTTGCGCATTCCTCCTGACGTGAATCAGTATCTGCAAAATGAGGGATGGGAAAAAGTCCGCCTACTCGCGGATGAAGACGAAATACAACCGGGCATCAGTATATTTTGGGCTGGTGTCCATCATCGCTCTTCACTTGCTGTCTCTATCGACACGAAGTGCGGCAAAGTGATTATTACCGATGCCTTCTTCAAGTATGGCAATATCGAGTCACGACGATATCTCGGCGTAATGGAAAGCATGATGGAAGCGGATGCAACGTGGGCGCGGATCCGCAAGGAAGCGGATATCTATGCCTCCGTTTATGATCCAGAGGTTTTCAGGAGGCATCCCGATGGAATTCTGGCATAGGATTTCGGCCTGCCACACGTATTGGAATCGATTAGTCCTGTAAATAGCGAGGCCTATGTAACAGATTCCTTCGTCAGTGTGATTCGGCGATGATGTGTTTATTGGCGATCGTCGATTATCCAAACTTCCCGACTGCCCAAAACGGGCAACTTCGAAGGGAAGGTCCGTTTTCTCAAGCCAAACAGCAGAAATCATCGGGGTTAACTACCAGGCCGCGCGCGGATTGGTGGAACACAGCACGACAGCGCTCATTCGAGGTACGATTACGGCTCCGTTGGAAATCTTCTCTCTAGTCTCCGCTCTCCACCGTCCGTCGGGATCTATCGCAGAATCGCCGAACATGATTCCAATCTTGCTGTCTGCAAATGGTGCAGTAAGCCGGAGAGCATAGGCACTCTCCACCCCTAGTTCTTTTGTTGAAAAATGCGCATCCTGCAAATTGTCCTTGTTCACAATGACAATCGAACGTACCCTTCCAGCCGAACCTAGAACGTAGGTTGTTATGTTGACGCCGGGAGTGTCGATGTGAACCGGAAAGATTTCATTGCAATCGGCAAAGGCTACAGCAAACGCCAGCATGCCGTAATAAGAAGGGCCCGCAATATTCATTCCTTTGCGATCTTCCTTGATGGGAGAGTAGGAACTGATGAAGCCCAACTGGTTGACGCCCGTTTCAATGTTGACGCCGGAGCAGCCGTGCTCGGCCAGCAGAAGCATGTAATCCAGCGTCCATAGAACTGCGGCGAAAGTATCACTCACACCTGGACGGCCTCCACCATAGAACGAATTTGTTTCACACATCCGCCAGGGGATCCCGCTCTTTTGAGAAGTGGCACGAAGCCGCTCCAGAACCGTTTTCAATCTGGGGTCAGGGTGGAGAAGTTGTTCCGCGGTGCCGAACTTCTGATTGCCTCGATAATAGTGTGTTGTCAGTAGCTGCACATCACCCTTTGCGTCTTTTGCAAGGCGCTCCACCCACTCCGTCGAACTGGCGGTGTCTGGGGCGGCAAAACGTGTCCCGGGCACCGCCTTCTCAATTGCAGCGTGCCACTTTTGGTACTCCGCTTGATAGGTTTCGTAGTTGTACGGGGACCTGCGGAAAGGCTTTTCACCGTGCGCGTAATTCTCGACTTCATTGCCAAGCTCAAGGGCCAGCAACCGGCTCGCTAAAACATCGGCTACAGCGCGCGCTTCAACGATCGCATCTTCGATGCTGCCTTGCGCGAAGTTGACACTCCAGATCGCGCTCCAGCCGGTCTCTTTCAGAAATTCGCCGAACCGCTGCAGGTCTGTGCGCGTAATGACTGTATTCTGTCGTTCTGCTTTCGAGGTTCCATTTGCTTCGTAACGGGTGTAGTCGGCAACGATGCCGCCAGCACGCAAAACACCTGCAGGCCCCAGCCCCTTGATCAAATTGACATAACGATGGTTGTCAACACTCAATAGTCCTGGAGTGGCAACAGAAGACATTTCATAGCCCAAGCCAATGAAGTCACTCGAGACAGACACCGCCGCCCCACTTAGCCTTGGTGTATCCGATGAATCACTTGCATTGACGATGGCACGATTTGAGCAGCCAAGCACCACACTGCCGCAATACTTCACCACATTTCCTATAAACCCGCGGCGACTAAGCATATTCGATCATTCGGCGACAAAGAAAGCCGAGAGGATTGGTTGAGATCTCAACAGTCCACACTCGAAAATGGTATCTGATCTTGAAGTCCCAAATTGGCAAGCGAAAAATCGGCTTCTTTTAAGCAATCGATCAATCACTAGAGATGCCAGTACGAGCCCCATCGAGTCGGAGCCGTTCAATAAGCCCTAAGGTCTGTTGGCAATAATTGAAGAAATACTTTCTCTTTGCCCGTCACTCGAAATCGTCTCGTCCGTCAAGAGGCTGAACCACATCTCACTCGGCGACGGTCAAGTAGCGACCGCGACTTTGATTTGGATATTGCAGCGAGTCTTGCAAAATTCGCGTCCGGGTGAGAGAACTCTGGCTATGAACTTCGATGTCTTGCGCTCTCCTGTGCAATTTATACAGCAGGGTGGAATCTCTGCCAATCTGGACTGGCTCCGGGAATACGAAGCCTGGTTCGAATGCGAAGGACAAGGGATCTCAGACGCGGTGGACCGCGCCGGGACACCCTGGTTACGCATGTTCGATCAGCTGGGCGCGCGAGTAGATGAAATCCTTTACCCGCCCGAGTACTGGCGTATGCTTCAACATGGATATCGGGCAGGCGTGCTCTGGCGAGCCGTCGAGCAGAATTCGCTGATACCTTCTTACCTTTTGCTCTACGCCACTGCTTTCTACGACCCTGGCTTGGCATGTCCGTATACGGTTTCTCTGTCGACACTTTCCCCGCTCTCTAAATATGGAGGGACGGAGTTGAAGGCAAGGTTTTTGCCCAACATGCTGCGGCACGATGATCGTGTGTGGCAGGGAGCAACCTGGATGACCGAGATCAAGGGCGGATCAGATCTGGGTGCGGCAGTCGAAACCGAAGCGCAACAGGATGGGAGTAAATGGCGGCTAACCGGTGACAAGTACTTCGCGAGTAATGCGGGCGCCGAATTGGCGGTGGTCGCGGCTCGGGGCGAGGACGCACCGAAGACTGTGCGCGGGTTGAGCCTATACCTTGTGCCGCGTCGTGGTGAGGACGGGCGGCTGAACTATCTGATACGCCGCCTCAAAAATAAGATCGCCACACGCTCGGTACCAACCGGTGAGATAGAGCTCCGCAACAGTGAGGGGTGGCTCCTTGGACAAGCGGAACATGGAATCTATTTGATCCTGGAAGTGCTAAACCTCTCGCGCGTGGCGAACAGCGTCGGCAGCGTCGCGCTCGCACAAAGAGCCATTGCGGATGCCTATTCCTTTGCTGAGCATCGCACAGCCTTTGGTAGACCGGTTATCGAGCATCCCTTACTCCGGCGCCAGTTCGAAGAACGTATGCAGGGCTTACAAGCGGCTCTCAAGCTAGCCTGGGAATCTGTACGTCTGCTCGACAAGGTATGGCGGGAGCAGCCGCCGTACTCGGAGAGCTATGATCTGTTCCGTTTGATAGCCCACCTAGCGAAGTACTGGACAGCAGAGTTTGCTCTGCAGACGGCCAAATGGGCGATGGAAGTGCACGGTGGGATGGGAACACTGCAGGAATATCGCGCGGAGCGCTGGTTACGCGAGGCGATGATTCTTGCGATTTGGGAAGGAACATCGCATCGTCAGATGCTGGATGGTTTGGAGGTCATGCGAAAGAAAGGCGCACATAGGTTACTGTTTCAGCATCTTTCAGGGATCGCACCGGAGGGACAACTGCACGAGATGGAAGCGCGTATAGAACGACAACTTACTTTGCCAGAGGCTGATAGAGAGGGGACTTTGGAAATGCTTTTTAGCGACCTGGCTTCGCTAACCGGAGATGCGCTATTAAGGAGGTTGTGCTGATAGCGAATGATGGGGCCACAGTCAATTTGACAACAGCCGCCTGAATCTTTCCCCTGGAAGTCGCTAGCTCTTCATCTGCCTTGCAGCGGCCACGCCAAGCCTTCGAATGTCACTCTTCCAGCTAATCTCCTGCCGATGGATTGGCACTGCGATTTGCTTGCCTGCCGCCGCGGGGGCGCATGTTCTAGAAAAACAAAAGCGCAAAATCAAGAGTTTGGGCTGCGAATCTCCGTTCGGACGGGACAACTGGTGCTACGAATACCGTTCACGTCTTCCCCGATAGGCAATAGACCTTCCATCGTGGAAATCCTCTTGCCTGCCACATCTCTAAAGAGTAGAGTGCTCGGCGTTGGGTTACCGAAACCCGGAACGCAGACGCCACCTCGCTCATCTCAGGAGGCTGGAACCCAACGCCTCCATCGCACGCGCCGTGCCCGCTCCTTGCCAATCTAAGAAATCCCTGGAGGGCCGCGCCATGAAACCCCCGCTCTCTCTCGTTAATAGAAAGCAGACAGGCCCTTTCAGAACTGTGGGCTTGATGCTTGCGATGCTGCCGCTGTGGCTGATGTTGGCCACGGCAAGCACATCCGCCAATGCTCAGACTACATCCTCGCCTGGGGACTGGATAGAGTTTCACCGGGACAACATGCAGCGCTGGAATCCGTATGAAACTGCACTGGGGGTTGGCAATGTTGGTGGCTTGCAAGTGAAGTGGAAGAATCCCATCGGCATCTATGGGTCCGGTGCGGAATCCTCCCCGGCAATCGTAAATGGTGTGGTGTATTTCGGCTCAGACGACAGTAACGTGTATGCGCTGAATGCCAGCACAGGCGCCAAACTGTGGAGCTATGCCACAGACGGGCCAGCCCAATCCTCGCCCGCAGTAGTAGATGGAGTGGTTTACATCGGCGTGGCCGGCTATTCCAAGAGCCTTTATGCGCTGAACGCCGCGACAGGTGCCCTGTTGTGGAGCATCCAGACTACAGATGGATTCAGTATGTCTTCGTCTCCCGCAGTAGCGAATGGAGTGGTGTGTGTGGGCTCCGCGGATGGCCATATGTACGGACTGGACGCTAAGACGGGCACCATTCTCTGGAGTTACCACGTGCAGTCGCCTGTGTTTAACTCGCCCGCAGTCGCATACGGAATTGTCTATATCGGTTCCGGCGATGGCAACGTTTATGCGCTGAACGCCGCGACAGGCGGCCTGGTGTGGCGCTATACAACAGGAGCCCCTATTGAATCATCACCTGCCGTGGCGAATCGCATTGTCTATATCGGCTCTGACGACGGCAACTTGTACGCGCTTAATGCTGGCACTGGCGCCCTGGTTTGGAAATATCCAGCCTACGTGTTTGCCTCGCCCGCCGTTGCAAATGGGGTCGTTTACATCGGCTCCGGCATCGGCGCCACTGAGGGTATCGTATATGCGCTGAACGCCAGTACCGGGGCCAAACTCTGGAGCAACACTATCGAATTGCCATTGCTGTTCAGCTCGCCTGCGGTAGCGAATGGCGTGCTTTATATCGCGGGTAACAGCGGGATAGCAAACATATATGCGCTGAACGCCAGCACTGGCGCACTCTTGTGGAGCTATGCTAGGGCAAACAACGTGGATGCCATAGGCACGGTGATTTCCTCGCCTGCAATCGTGAACGGTGTCCTTTACATGCGTGCGGGAAATCCCAATGGAATTGGCAGTGGAACGGGTAATGTTTACGCGTTTTCGGTAGGAAGTGCCGATCTGTTCCTACGGATCTTCCCATCTACGACAACGGTCCATCAGGGCGATCTGCTCACCTTTGCGTTTCCAGTGTGGAACCTTGGTCCGGATGTTGCCGAGGGCGAGGTGCTAAGCAGCTTGCAGGTGCCAGTAGGCACTACCTTCGACTACGTCCGCATCTCGGGTACGCCGGGCTTGGGCACGTGCACCCATCCTCCATATGGAGGAACGGGGCAGATTGTCTGTCACGAGGGTGACGGCATGGCTCCCAACACAACGTGGACAGTCCGATTGACGGTGAGAGTGACGGCGCCCGCAGGCACAGTGATTACCGCAAATGCGGCCACCATGTCGGATACGCCCGATCCGAATCTGGCCAACAACACTGCGACGGTGAGTCTTAC